>JABDRC010000116.1 GCA_013041945.1 Halobacteria archaeon | reverse complement strand
GTTCGCCCTCGGTCGCGAGATCCAGGCTGCGGTTCGTCTGGCGATGCAGTTCACCGAGATCGATCTGGCGATCTGACGGCACCACCACCATTACGTAGCCATCGTCGTCTTCAAGCACCACGGACTTGGCCAGGCACGCGCCGGGCACATGCGAGGCCCGGGCGCTCTCGCTGCTGGTCATGGTGTGGGGGTGGGTGAGCACATCGTAGGCGATATCAAGATCTGCCAGGTAATCGGATACTTTCATTGCAATGGCCATGATCGAATCCTCCGTTTGCGCACATCATTCAGTCATGTCGATTATAGGCAATACCCGGGGATCCGCCCCGCTGCGGAGCGCATCACGCAACCCTGCCAGACGCCGGTACCAGCCGGCCAGATCATCCAGCGACCAGGCGGCATTGGCGGGGCTCGGATTGGGTGTGACAAACACGCGGCTCTCGCCAATGCGCAGGGGCTGTTCGCCCCAGTCGATGGCAGGCTTTATTTCCATGGCATATTTCAGGTAATTGGCATACGCCAGCTTGCCGTGAAACCAGGCGATGCGCGGTGGGTGCGCCACCAGCCTGTCGCGCAGCAGCGGGGCCCATTCGCGGTAATCCGCCGCACGCAATGCACCGCTACCGGCCGTCGGTCGCTTCACCAGATCGGTAAAACCCAGGGCGTATTTTTCAAACAGGATATCCATGGCGGCGACACCCGGTTCAAGTATTTCAGGCACCAGCCCGCTGGCATTCAGCGCGCCCCAGAAACGGTTGCGCGGATTGGCGAAATAGAATCCCTCGCGCACCGACGGCAGTGACGGGTTGAGCCCGATGGAGATGATATCGAGTCCGGGGCGGAGGTAATCGGGTAGAGTTTCAAGTGGTTTCATTTGTTCTATGATACTGTGCGGTTGATTCTTGTTGTTGTTATCCTGCGCGCCAGAAAAACCAAATACATCGAGAGCCATATGGATATCAAGGTATTGCTAACCGTTTTCATTGCCGTGTTCATAGCCGAGCTGGGAGACAAGACGCAGCTTGCCACGCTGCTGTTCGCCGCAGACAAAGATGTGAGCAAGTGGACTGTTTTCATAGGGGCATCATCAGCGCTGATCGTTGCCGCCGGTATTGGTGTATTGGCAGGCGGCCTGATAGCCCAATATATCAGTGAAAGATTTCTGCACTATATTGCCGGCATCGGATTCGTTGGCATTGGAATCTGGACTCTGGTCAGGGCATGAGCCGTCACCCACACAACAAATCATCCAATTACGCCCTTCCAACAGACTTGTATTGCCTTTTATGTATGGCGTCAGGCTGCATACAAGGTTTCTTTGAACATTAGCAGGAGCAACCCATGAACTGGACCGTTTACCTGTCCGGCGAGATACACACCGACTGGCGGGAGCAGATCATCAAAGGCGCACGGTCTCGCAGTTTACCGGTTGAATTCACCTCGGCCGTCACCGATCACGAGGCCAGCGATGCGGCCGGCGATGTACTGGGCGCGGAAAGCGACGGCTTCTGGCGGGACCACAAGTCGTCCAGGGTAAACGCGATCCGCACCAGGACGTTGATCGGGAAGTGCGACATTGCCGTCGTCCGGTTTGGTGACAAGTACAAGCAATGGAATGCGGCCTTCGATGCCGGCTATTGCGCGGCACTGGGAAAACCCTATATCACTCTGCATGACGACGGCATCATTCATCCCCTCAAGGAGGTGGATGCCGCTGCCATGGCCTGGGCCCGCACACCGCAACAGGTCGTCGAACTGCTGATGTATGTAATCAGCGCCGAATAACAGCCGCATCCGGCTGACACCCCGAACGTCAGCACAACTTCACCACATAACGCCCGTGGTGCCGGCCAGACAGCACTGTCTCGAACACCGCCGGCAACTCATCCAGTGTCACGGTGCCTGCAACGATCCTGTCCAGATGACGCGGTTTCAGGTCGCTCACCAGACGATGCCAGACCTGCAGGCGCCGTTCCATCGGGCAGTTTGCCGAACTGATGCCAAGCAGACTCACGCCGCGCAGTATAAAGGGCATGACAGTGGTATGCAGTTCATGCCCGCCGGCCAGGCCGATGCCGGCGATACTGCCCCAGGGTTTGACGGTGCGGGTCAGCCACGCCAGTACGTCACCGCCGACGTTGTCCAGCGCCGCGGCCCAGCGCGCCTTTTCCAGCGGTCCGGTCTGCGCGGTAACCTCGGCGGCCTGCAGCACGACCGCCGCTCCCAGAGACCGCAGGTAATCGCCGGACTCCGGCTTGCGACTCATCGCCACCACCTCGTGCCCGTGGCCGGACAGCAGGTCAACCGCGATACTGCCGACACCGCCGCTTGCGCCGGTCACGATCACCGGCCCCT
>JABDRC010000115.1 GCA_013041945.1 Halobacteria archaeon | reverse complement strand
AAACAGCAGCTGGTCGCCGGGCTGCAACGCCGTCGCCTCGTCCGGGACCAGTTTTTCGTCCTGGTTGGCGCGCTTGAGATACAGGGGGACGCACGGCAATTGCTCGGTGGCCTCGCGCGGGTCGGTCATCAGGTGGCCGAGGCGGACCTCGAGGCCCTTTTCGACGGCCTCGCACAGCGCGGGCGTCTGCAGGCAGTCGACGGTCAGGATCCAGGTTTCCGGCGGTGTATCGGCGACAATACCGACCACGCGGCTGACCAGTACATTGGCCCATTCATCGGACTGCCGGGTTGCCTGGCGGAGGAAATCCGCCAGCAGCGGGTTGGTCAGCAGGTCGATGATGCGGCGGCCGATCAACATGCCGGACTGCATGACCATACAGATTTTGGCCGCGGTAAAGATGGCGTCATTGGTGCGCTGGTTCTGCCGTGCCACGGTAAACAGGTCTGGATTGATATCGAGCGCCGTCATGATGATGGACAGGTTGTTGGCATCGTCATCGGTCCCCGCGATGATGCCGACGGCTTCCTCGACGCCGGCCTCGTACAGGGTGAAGGCCTCGGTGCCGCGGCCCTCGATCGTCTCCTCGGGCGCCTGCGTGCCGGCAAGGTCTGCTTCGACGATCACGGTGCGGATACCCTTGAACGACAGGCTCTTCTGCACGGCCTTGCCGAATCGACCGTAGCCGCACAGAATCCAGGTGCCGCGTGGCGGAGCGGCGAACTCGCACAAGGGTGATTCCTGCAGGCTGGTCACCCATTCATAGACGAGGAACATGCTGGGTGACCGGAACATCATGGCGAAGCGCTCGGCGAAGGTGTCGAACGGGTTGATGATGTGGTCGGTGCCGAAGGAGGCCATGTTGGCCTCGGAGTCATGCGTCTCGGACCGGCAAATGACCTGCAGCTCCGGCGCCAGCAGCTTGCAGCTGATGGCGATGTTCAGGTTGACATGATCGATGTCGGTGAGGGCAAGGACGCCGATGCATTGCGGATGCCTGAGACCGGCCGCCAGCAGCATCGACGAGTCGGTCACGTCCGCGGTCAGCGTCGGGACCGCCAGCGGAAAATCCTCCAGCCGCAGGGTCTGGATGCGCTGGTCGTTGCGGTCGAGGCCGACGCAGCGGATGCCGTCCTCGGTCAGTTCGCGCAGGATCAGTTGTCCGGCATCGCCGAGTCCGCACACCAGGTAAAACGGCTCTTGCAGCCGCCTGACTGCGCGGGTGAAGGTGGTGAAGGCGAGCACCCGTCTGAAGGCCGGGTCCTGGATGACGGCGAACAGCGTACCGATGGCATACAGCCAGGAGATCACCGTCACGTACATGGCGATGGTGACCACCATGCGCTGCGGGTCGCTGAACGTGTAGGGAATCTCGCCAAAGCCGATGGTGGAGCCCATGTAGCTGACGCAATAGAACGCGTGGAAAAAGCTCATGTGCCAGGGCCTGCCCTGGTCGTCGATGCCGGGTGCCAGTACCAGGCCGAGTATCGATACTGCATAGGCAAGGATGACCGCAATCAGCGGCACTCGCATGCGACGCAGCAGCAGGTAGATCAGGTTGTGCATGGCAGTCCGGTTCCGCCCGGTTCCGTGGCTAGCGCCGGAACATCACGGTTTCGGTGACCAGGATGATGACGGAGATGATATTCGCCAGCAGTGCGCCGCCGGACAGCGAGACGATGCTGGACATGACCATCGGGGTCAGCCCGGTGCCGGTGCCGTGTTCCGAGACGGTCCAGACGATCACCGCCGCGATCAGCTGCAGGTCGGCCACGAGGCTGGTGGCCAGCAGCACCGCGCCGATATGGGCGCGATCGCCGAATTTCATGACGGTGGCGATCAGGCTGACGACCAGGGCGGCAAACAGTTCGTAGATATTATGATGATTCGGGTTATCCAGTTCGCCGATAAAAAATCCGAAATTGAGCGTCAGCGAGAGCACGATAAAGAATGCAAACACAACCTTTTCAAGATTCACAAGCGACTCCCTGGCAGACGCGCGTCCGCCGACCGATATGTTTCGATGATATTAACCGTAACAAACGGCTGTCGCGAGAACAATCCAGCCGCTTGCCGTTTGAAAATCACCCGCCGGCGTCTCACAATGGGATAATGGACGGTGAAGAACTCAGGCAGCAACTGCAGCAGCGGGTCAGCAAGGTGCACCTGCGGCAGCGGCTGGGTATCGAGGAGACCTACGAGCGTCGGGTCTTCGGCCAGGGTCGGACGTTTTTCCACATCGAGAACTGGTACTCGCTGCGCGGACTGATACGCGGCGTGCTGCGCCTGTCGCTGATGCTGGGACGCAGCCGGCGCAATGCCCGCCGAATCGAACTGCGGCACAACCGCCTGACGCTGGCCGGTCTGCCGCCGGCCTTCGAGGGTTATACGATCCTGCAGATCTCGGATCCGCACCTGGATTTTGCGGACGATTTCGCCCATGTGCTGATCGAGGCGGTGCGCCCGCTGAAATATGACCTGTGCGTACTCACCGGCGACTACCGGGGCGAGACCTTCGGGCCGTATGACAAGACACTGGACGCCCTGCAGCAGGTGCGTAGCTGGCTGGAGGGCGATGTGTACGCCGTGCTCGGCAACCATGACACCATTTGCATGGTGCCGGGCATCGAGGCCATGGGAATACGGGTCCTGCTCAACGAACATACCGTGATCAGCCGGGGGGACGAGCGGATTTACCTGGCCGGCATCGATGATCCGCACTTCTACCGCGGCGATAACCTCGAGAAGGCGGCGGAGTCTATCCCGGATGACGCGGTCTCCATCCTGCTGGCGCATTCACCGGAGATCTACCGGCACGCGTCGCATGCGGATTTCAATGCGATGCTGTGCGGCCATACGCACGGCGGACAGATCTGTTTACCGGGCGGCGTGCCATTGATGTGCAACGCGCACAGCCCGCGCGCCTACTGCGCCGGTGCCTGGGATTACGAGGGGATGGCCGGATACACCGCGGCGGGTTCCGGCGCCTGTGTCGTGGACGTGCGGCTCAACTGCCCGCCGGAGGTCACGCTGCATCACTTGCACCGCGCCTGATGCGGTCGATAGAGCCTTGAGAGCAGCAGGTCCAGCACCGTGAAGCCCGCTGCCGCCACCGCCATTTCGGTGAGCGTCGCACCGGTCACCGGCGCGAGCAGCCACAGTGGCAGGCAGACCTCCGGCAACTGATCCAGCAGCGGGTGCTGGCTGCCGGAGGGATACCCCAGCCGCCGCTTGATGAAGCTGGACGTCAGGTCGCCGGCCATCGCCAGCAGGCCGAACAGCGCACCGCTTGCCCGGTCCAGTCCGCAGACCGGCGCCACCAGCGCGGTAACCACGATGCTGCCGAGGATGCCGCGCACGGTCTTCGATGTCCCGAACAGTCGCCGCCCGTCCGGGAAGTTCCGGCCTGCGTCCAGCGGCCAGGCGAAGCGATGCCGCAACAGGATGCCCAGTCCCACGGGTGTGCCATTGGCCACGAGCAGCAGCAGCAGTAATTCAATAACCAGCGGGTAGCGCATTGGCCGGGTTCAGGCGGGTGCTGCCCGATGAGCAGCGCTTGCCGGGTGTCGGGGGCACGTGATGTAAAAAAAACCCGCCACGCGGGCGGGTTGAAGGGAGGTTGGTGTCGGGCTAACACTCATAGATCAAATGCTGCATATCCACTAGGTATTTTCGTTGACGTTCGACCCACTGCAATAGATCGTTGTTGTCAGCGGCAGCACGTTGTACTTCATCGATCCGGCGGGCGGCCTCTTCGAGGCGTTGCGCCTGTTCTATCTTGTTCAGTCGTGATAACTCGTCTACATCGAAGGTAATGTTATCCAAGACATCGCTCCTCTTCACAAGACCCGACCAATGAGTGAATGATTACGCCAAGCGGGCCGGAAACTGTCAACCACAAAGGATTGACGGCTTTTCCGGTGAAACCGAATCGGCGATTGCAGGACCCTGATAATGTTCATATATCAGAAGAGGCTAATGTAATTTCGAGTCTGAAAAAATTTTCATGGGCGGTCAAAACTCTGTATATCACTGATTATGATAGAAATTCATATATATCGATGCGCAATTGTGGCGATGCTGCCAAATAACTGTCTGTCGAAAAGCCCGGTAATTGATTGAAAAACGTGGATAAACAAAACGGCTCTGCAAGTATTTTAGAATTTAAGTAGATTAGCTATTGCTAATTTAAGAGAAGTCTAATATAGTTATTCCCGGTCCTTGCACGACTGAACTTTTTAACCAGATTTTCAAACTACTTTTCGGAGAGAGATTATGAAAACCATCGCAACAATGATTACTGCCGCTACGCTGGCAATCGCTTCCACCTCGGCTGCTGCCTGGGGCTGGGGTCCTTTCGGTAACAACGGCTACAACGATGGCTGGGGTGACGGTTACGGCGACGGTTACGTCGACGGCGGCTTCAGCATGAACTTCAGTGGTCGCGGTAGCGGTCGTGGCTACGGTCGTGGCTACAACAACTACTACAACGGTTATGGTCCTTACGGTTATGCCCCTTACGGGTATGCTCCGTACGGCTATGCCCCGGTGGCAGCCCCGGTTGCCCCGCAGGCTGCTGACACCGT
>JABDRC010000113.1 GCA_013041945.1 Halobacteria archaeon | reverse complement strand
CTTCGCGAACGCCTCTAGCGGGACCCACCCATGAGCATCATTCAGGACCTTTACAACATCTACGACAAGGAGCTGTCGAGATACCGCGCGAAAAAGTCCTCGCAAAACCGGTTATTGATCGAGATGCGGCAGAATCTTGCCTTCCTCAGGGAGGGCCTGCGTGAGGGCCTTTCTCATGCTGCGATCATCGCCGCCCTGGAAAACGTCGAATACCGCGCCGCCCACAAGGCAGGCACCAATCTTGCCTCCTTGCAGAAGAAGAATCTGTCACGCGCCACCTACGGCGGCATTCGTGAATTCGACCGTTATCTGGGCTGGGACAGTGAAAGACTGATCGACAATGTCTACGAACGCATCGCCACCCTGAAGAAACTTGCCGCCGGCTCGAAAACCGTCGACCTGCATGCGCGGCTGACGACCCTGTTCAAGTTTCTGATGGTCGTACTTGCCCACCTCGAGGCAAGAAATCTGGTCGTCAGACAGCGCCCCTGAGTTACGCAGGCTCACCAGCGATGCGGCCGGTATGGATAGGGGCGCCACGGCCACCAGGGATCGAAAAAGGGATCCTGGACCCAAATGGTCTGTGGTGGCGGCTCGAATTTTGGCCAAAGGTGAAAAACCTCCACGTTCACCACCGGATACAGATAGGAGAATTCACCGACCGGCCGGGTGATGGCCTCATCCAATCGGCCGCGCACGCTCATGCGTTTCTCCGGGCGGTACTCGGCGGGGTCGAGAAACCCCGGCACCCTGGCAATGAAGCGCACACCCTCACCGCCATCAGCTCGTGGTTCACCGTCATTGAATAGCGCGCGGCCAAAGATCTCAACCTCGGTCGAATCCACGCCGTTGCGCAGTCCGAGGATCTCGCCACCCCAGCGCACTTCCTGTCCCAGATAGCGCCCGGGCTCAGACTGCACCCGGCCCTGCGGCGGCGCGTTTGGAATCTGATGCCGAAGCTCCACCGGCACCTTGCTGGCACAGGCCGTGAGCAGGCCGCAAAAGAGGCCTGTGATACCCAGACGTCGAAAAAGCTGTGATGACATGAAACCTCTCTCGCCTTTATTTATCTGGAGAGTGGGTGAACGGCCCAATAGTTCCGCTCGTCGTAACGCCTTTTCGAGAGAAGTCTGTCACACAAGCGCTGCCTATTGCGGTTAGAATTTGCGGTCTAAGAAAAGGTAACACGACATGGCCGACAAGAGCCTGCATTGCTGGGTGTACCGAAGCCCACGCAAACAGGAGATGTATCTCTACCTCGCCGATGAGGATGCATTTGACAAGGTCCCGCAAGCCCTGCTTGAGCGCTTCGGCGAACCAATTCTCGTGATTGAACTCGAGCTCAGCCCCGAACGCCAGCTCGCGCGCGAAGACGTGAACAAGGTCATCGCCAACCTGTATGACCAGGGCTTCCATTTACAGATGCCACCCCAACTTCAGCCGGGGCTTTACCGCGGCAATCTGGACTGAGCTCCGCCGGGGCAGGTCGTAACAGCACCCGAGAACCCCTGCAATGCGTGAACTGTTTCTTCTGACCATCAACGGCGGCGACCATCCGGGCGTGACCGCGGCATTCACCGGGACCCTGAGCCAGCATGGCGTCAACGTCCTCGACATCGGCCAGGCGGTAATCCACGACCGCCTCAACCTGGGCCTGCTGATCGAAATACCCGATGCTTCCGATTCGGGCCTGGTAATGAAGGAACTGCTGTTTCTCGCCCACGGACACAAACTCGAGATCAATTTTGCCCCGATCGCTGAAGACGACTACGAAAAATGGGTGTGCAGCCAGGGGCGCCCGCGATTCATCGTCACCCTGCTGGGCCGCAAACTGAGCGCCGCAAACATCAGCCATGTCGCCGAGGTTGTTTCCCGGCACGGCCTCAATATCGATGCCATAAGCCGTCTCTCCGGTCGCTTCTCACTGCGCGAACACAATCCCCGTCGGCGCGCCTGTGTGGAATTCTCAATCCGCGGGGAGGTGGAGGATCTCAAACGGCTGCGCCATGACCTGCTCGCGATCACGCGCGACGACGAGGTTGATGTTGCCTTTCAGGCCGACGATATCTACCGCCGAAACCGCAGACTCATCGTGTTCGACATGGACTCGACCCTGATCCAGTGCGAGGTGATCGATGATCTGGCCAGGGCCGCCGGGGCCGGCGATGAGGTGTCTGCCATTACGGAGGCCGCAATGCGCGGAGAGATCCCGTTCAACGAGAGTTTCGAGCGGCGTCTGGCCACGCTCTCAGGACTGGATGCATCGGTCCTGGCC
>JABDRC010000006.1 GCA_013041945.1 Halobacteria archaeon | reverse complement strand
CATGAGGATCACCATGCGGCCGGCACGGATATCCTCGATAATTTCTTCGCTCGTATTCACTGTCAGTAACTGTTTTCTATATTCACCCTCTCCCCCACAGGGGGAGGGTTGGGGAGAGGGGATCAATACAACCAATCCCCTCTCCCTGACCCTCTCGGCTCTGGCGTCCTGCTTCGCCCTACCGCCTGCTTCCCTGCAGGCGTCCCGAAGGGAGAGGGGAATATTCATTGAACTGTCAGCACCTGCTGTCCGGGGCCCGGTATTATCCATGAATGCCGCGCCCGCGTCTCAGTCCCTGTCCGCGCCAAAGCCGCAGGACTCCAGCAGTTCACGGGTAATGGCGGGCCCGCCGCCGGGATTTGCCGCGGCCTCACCCTGCAACAGGCGCTCCAGGTAACGCGCCACCAGGTCCACCTCCAGGTTCACGGCCCGGCCCGGCTGAAAATCCTGCATGGTGGTCTCAGCCAGCGTATGCGGCACGATGTTCAGTTCGAAGGCCGCGCCGTCGACGGCATTGACTGTCAGACTGATGCCATCCACGCAGATCGAACCCTTCACGGCGATGTAGCGCGCCAGCCCGTCCGGTGCCTGGATGGTGAAGCGCACCGAGCGCGCGTCTGCCGTCCGCGCAGTAACCTTGCCGATGCCGTCGACATGACCGCTGACCAGGTGACCGCCAAGCCGGGTGGCAAGCGTCAATGCCTGTTCGAGATTGACCCGGTCGCTAACGGCCAGCTGACCGAGCGTGGTCAGCCCCAGCGTCTCGCCGGACACGTCGGCGACGAAACCCGTTGCTGAAAGTTCCACGACCGTGAGACATACGCCGCTGACCGCGATGCTGTCACCGGGCCGCACATCATCCAGCGGCAGCTTGCCGGTGTTGATGCCCAGGCGCAGGTCACCGCCACGGTTTTCCGTGGATGCAATGGTACCGACCGCTTGTATGATGCCTGTAAACATAATCTGGATATTAAATCCCTCGCCACAGAGAACACAGAGAAAGGATTAAATCATTAACTGCCCTTTTGTAAAAAACGAAACCTCTGACAAATGCACTTTCGTGATCAGCAGATTCGGTTCGTGGCCGGTTTCAACCATGCATTCCGGGGTCCGGGTAGCGCATTAGCAACATAAATATCTCTGTGTCCTCTGTGGCTATCTTTTATTTCTCCCGTTTCAGGAATGCCGTAATTCGCCAGTCGTCGCCGACGGCGCGTATATCCGTAATGCTCAATACAATGCGCTGGTTCATGGCCTCTATTCCCGGCAACGTGAACAGCCCGCGCGCGGCATCACCCATCAGGTGCGGCGCGACATAGATCACCAGTTCATCGACCAGTCCTGCCTGCAACAGCGCACCGCCCAGGGTCGGGCCGGCCTCGACATGGACCTCGTTGATCTCGCGCTCGCCGAGGTACTGCAACACGCCGGCCAGTTCCACCCGGTTACCTTCCAGCGGCAGCGTCACGACCTCGGCACCTGCATTCACCAGTGCATCCGTCTTCGCCGCGTCCGCCGTCCCGGTCAATACCAGCGTATCACCCGGCAGGCCCAGCAATTTCGCCACGGGTGGCAGGCGCAGATGCGTGTCCAGCACCACGCGCAACGGTTGCAGCACCGCCTCGTCATCGAGTCGCGCGTTGAGCGACGGGTCATCCGCCAGCACGGTGTCGATCCCGGACATCACAGCGCTGGCCCGTGCGCGCAGGCGGTGCACATCACGGCGCGCGGCCTCACCCGTGATCCACCGGCTCTCGCCACTGGCCATCGCGGTGCGGCCGTCCAGGCTCATGGCCAGCTTGCAGCGCACGAACGGCCGGCCTGTCTGCATGCGCCGGATAAAGCCTGGGTTGAGCGCGGCCGCCTGTGCCGCCAGCACACCCGTGGTCACCTCGATGCCGGCAGCCTCAAGCACCTGCGCACCGCTACCCGCGACCTGCGGGTTTGGATCCTGCATGCCGACCACGACGCGCGCCACACCGGCCGCGATCAGTGCCTCGGTACAGGGTGGCGTACGCCCGTGATGACAGCACGGCTCGAGTG
>JABDRC010000108.1 GCA_013041945.1 Halobacteria archaeon | reverse complement strand
CCAGGTAAATTTCCCGGGCGTGCCGCGGCAGATGATCCCTGACACTCCCGGTAAGCGCCGACAGATTGTTGTAGGGCATGGTTTATAAAACGGGGCCAGATCCTGGTTTGCCCGGGTATTGGCAATAACCGGAATCTGACCCCGTACTGTTGATTATTTCGTCTCCGGACTTTCCGGCTTGTCGTCGCTGAACATCGTTTTCAGCTTCGACTTGGCCTTTTCCAGCATACCTTCCGAACTGGCCTCGCCAGCCGCAGGTGCCGGCATCGTCTCAGTCGGATCCTCGTCCTCAGCCGGCATGTCGCCCTGGGCCGGAGCCGGGGCTGCCCCGGCTGCAGGTGCCGGCATCGCTTCAGTTGGATCGTCAACGTCAGCCGGCGCCACGGCCCGGGTTGCGGCCGGTACTTCAGTTGCAGGTGCCGCGATTGCCGGGGCTGCCCCAGCTGCAGGTGCCGGCATCGCTTCAGTCGGATCGTCAATCTCAGCCGGTGCCACGGCCCGGGTTGCGGCCGGTACTTCGATTGCAGGCGCCGTCATTGCCGGTGCTGCGATAGCGGCCGGTGCTGTCGGTGTTGATACTGCAGGTGCAACCACTTTTTTGGGTGTTGACACTACCGGCGCAGCGACTTTGGGTGCTGACACTGCGGGAGCTGTCACTGCCGGCGACACGACTGCCGGTGCCGCCATGGCCGGTGCTGCCTCCACCGGCGCCGCAGTCGTTGCCGCGTCATCGGACTTGAGCAGGCCTTTGACCTTCGCTTTGGCCTTTTCCAGCATGCCTTCCGACTTGGACTCGCCAGCTGCAGGTGCCGGCATCGTTTCAGTCGGATCCTCGTCCTCAGCCGGCATGTCGCCCTGGGCCGGAGCCGGGGCTGCCCCGGCTGCAGGTGCCGGCATCGCTTCAATCGGATCGTCAACGTCAGCCGGCGCCACGGCCCGGGTCGCGGCCGGTGCGGCAATTGCAGGCGCCGTCATTGCCGGTGCTGACACCGCAGCGGGAGCGGCCTGGGGGAGTTGTATCGACCGGTCGGCTTCACTCTGTGCTGCAGTTTCCGCAGCCGGCGGTACAATGGCTGCGCCTGAAGGGTCCTGGCCTGTCGCCTGAATAGCTCTCCCGGCAGGTGCGGAGTAAGTCGGTTGGCGTGCCATATCACCCGCAGCATGCGGTGCAGCCGGGTTGCCGTAAGCGGGCGGGTAGCCTTGCTGCGGATAGTAAGACCGACCATAGAACGGGTGGCCATAACCTGGAGAGGGATGCCAGCCGTGAGGCGGATAATCATATTGCGGTTGAGGGTAGCCTGATGCGTATGGATCGGCGGGCACTGCACCATTGTACTGTGGCGCTGCCTGCGCGGGCTGGTCATAGGGGGATGCAGCCCATCCACTGACAGGAACAAGCGCAATCAATGTACAACCGCAAGCGGCCATCTTGTAATTTGATCTGGATATCTGTCGCATAGTTATTACCTCTCAACTGCTGATCATTATTGTCAGGCGGAATTCCCGGTTGCCTGTTCTGTAGTCAGCCCTTGACCGTCCTGTACTCGACAGTGTCGTGGCTGGCCAATCAGGCGGCGTTGTTCCGCAGATTGCCCCTATGATAGGTGCGAATGCAGGCAGCGCAAAGCGATGTTAGTGAATTTATATGGCCTGCCACTGAAACCGATCAGGTCAGACACTATTGTTTAGCCGTCATCCCCGCGAAGGCGGGGAACAGGGATCCAGCGTCAAAAGTGAACCCGTGCCAACCTTGATGAAAATATGGTTATTAATCAGAAACCGCGTCCTGATCATGCCTGTCTACTCAACCACATCCCCTGCAACCAGGGCCAGAATACAGTTTTATTTACAAATTATTTTACATGTTTTCAATATCCTGGGGAGGTCCGATCTTTGTCTATCTGCCGACAAATGTGCTCTGACACCTGTTCACCCGGTGATGCCTTGTGCAGCAACAGGCAGCCTGAATCCCCCTTGTTCCCCATCAAAATATTCTTGTTGACGCACCCCCCGGCCGGGCCTCTAATCCGCGTCGCAGGCAATGTGCCCTGCACCTGTTTTGACAGAGGACCTCTGTCAGGAGATGGCAACCAGTTCGACCAGTACGTCGATGCCTGTTTCCAGGAAAAGGTTGCACAGAAGAATACATCGGCTAAACGTAAATCAGGAAACAGCTAGCACTTCGGCTTGCACTGCCCACTCCAACCGAGTGGGCAGGTTTTTCGGAGAAATGGTTTCAGAGCGCATTTAAATATAAAATACACAGCTAATGTGCTCTGACTTTTTTCATATTTTTCACATCTGATCCCGTTGGTACTAAACAAGGCTGCGCAAATGAAAATTACACCTGTCCCTGTCGTTGCATTGACCCTGATTCTCGCCCTGTGCACCACCCCGCTCACCCACGCAGAAAAACCCCCCGCTGATATACAGGCACCCACAGAGCAGTCGGAACCCACGCAAGCGGATCCGGACAAAATCCAGAAGATAGTAGAAAAAACAGCGGCCAATACAGAGACGCTCGGTTCCTTGCGAGACGATATAACGAAGCTGAGCGCCGACCTGCAGAAGGCGAAAGACGAGGATCTGGTGGTACTGCGTGACCAGCGGCGGCGCAAGTACACCGAGCTGCGGGATGAACTCGAGGGACTGGTCAACAACATTGTCAAGCTGGAGGCGGCGGGCAGCGAGACACGCGAAGCCAGAAAGGCGGCTACGGCTTCTGCCGGACAGGTTTCAGACTGGCTCAAGGCAGAGATCAAGGATTCCCTGACACTGCTGGCAAGCCTGGATGGCAAGATCAAGACGGCAGCCGAAGCCGACCTCCCCGAACTGAGACAGCAACTTGCCAACGAGAGAAAGGCGGTCGACAAGGAGCTCGCCGCGCTGCTGGAAAACAGCGATCTCATGCAACAGCTGGGCCTGGACAGCAAGGCCGACCTCAATTATCTCGATGAAACGCTGGTGCAGCGCGCGGAAAACCTGGCGGCCAGGCTGCAGTATCTAATTGAACAACGTAACGGCTTGCGCAAGCAGACCATTGGTGCCAGCGAGGATGAGAAAAAGCTGCTAAAGGAGAAAGTGGCGGCCCTGAACGGACGCGTCTCCGCGACTGCGGAAAATCTGAAAATCACCATTGACCTGATGGGTGAGCGCGAGCTCGATACGGCCGAATACAAACAGATTGTTATCGCGTCGACCGGTGAAATTACAAAAGAGATCTTCGAGACAGAGGTTGCCCTGGGTCTGCTACAACAAGGACTGGACAGCGGCAAGGAATGGCTCATTGAAAACGGACCGCGATGGGCATTCAAGCTGGTAGTGTTTGTGCTCATACTGGTGGTTTTCGCCCTGCTGGCCAACCTCGTAAAACGGATTGTCAGCCGTACGCTCGCTTCATCCAGGGTGCATGCCTCGAAACTCCTGCAGGAGCTGCTGGTATCGTTCGCGGGAAAGGCGATCTTCCTGATCGGCATCCTCATTGCCCTGGCACAGCTTGGCATCAAGATCGGCCCGGTGCTGGCCGGGCTGGGCATCGTCGGCTTTATCGTCGGCTTTGCACTGCAGGAAACCCTGTCCAACTTTGCGGCCGGCGTGATGATCCTTATCTACCGGCCCTTCGATGTGGGAGATGCCGTCGAGGCCGGCGGTATCAGCGGAAAGGTGAAGCAGATGAACCTGGTCTCGACCACCATCACCACCTTCGACAACCAGCGGGTCATCGTGCCCAACAGGAAGATCTGGGGTGATGTCATCCGCAATATCAATGCGGAAAAAATACGCCGGGTGGACATGGTGTTCGGCATCGGCTACGACGATGACCCCGATCTCGCCGAGCGGATCCTGCACGAAATCGTTGATCATCACGAGCTGGCGCTGGATGACCCGCCACCCGTGATCCGGCTGCATACCCTGGGAGAGTCCTCCGTTGATTTTATCGTCCGGCCGTGGGTGAAATCCGCCGACTACTGGGACGCCTACTGGCATATCACCCGGGCGGTGAAGAAACGCTTCGACGAAGAAGGCATCTCGATCCCGTTCCCGCAGCAGGATATGCATATCTACACGCATGACTCCGATTCAGCCGAAAAAGGATCGAACAGTCTGGCGCCGTCACCGCGCTGACCCATTGATCCCCGCCCCCGCCTCTGCAAGGACTGGCTCCGGCGGGGATCCAGCCCCAAAAAGTGAGCCACAGGTAACCTTCACGCAAATACAGTAGTTAAGAGCAGATAAAAAACCGGGGTCATACGCATTGATTCTGCACTTTACAATTGTATCGCCCGAGACAGATCATTTCATTTTACCCAACAGCAATAGCTGCTCGATCGTTTCCAGGAAAGACACCTTGTCGACGTAGTAAATGGCTTGCCATCCCGCAGCCTGCGCACGCTCCACGTTATTCCTGATGTCATCCACCAACAGGATCTCGGCCGGTTCCAGCGCGAGCTTTGCGGTGATGGCGGGGAACAGCTCCGGGTTACGTTTGCCTTCGCCCATGTGGTAACTGTTGAACACGTGGTCGAAATCCTGAAAGAAATGATCGCGCTCGTTCAGCCAGTCCAGCCAGTGGCACTGGTCACTGAGAATACCGGTGATATAACCCGCATCGCGCCAGTGCCGCACCCGCTCGATCATCCAGTGCCGCAGGGTGAACCCGTCCAGGACCCGTTTGGTCAGCTCCTCGTCACTGCCTTTGAGACCGGTGCCCTCGCGCATGCGGGTCCAGAACGCGTCCTCGCTCCCCCACCCCAGGATAAAGCCTGTTTCATACACCGCCAGCCGGGCCACATTCATCATCGCGACGGGATCGATTCCCTGCTCCCGCGCCATGGCCCTGAGCCCGTTCTGGAAACCCTCGTCGGCGATCACGCCGCCATAGTCAAGCAACACGGCCTTGATGGTCTGATTCGACATGATCCCGACCCTAACATATCGTTCACACGGCTTTGAACCCTGGAATCCGACCCCGCGGTTTCATTTAGGGCCCAATAACTTTATGCTTCCACTTCGTTTCAAGATTCAGCAGTCGCTGCCGGGTATTAATGAAAATACAGGTCAGCCAGGTCCTCGTGAAATTCCTGGAAAAGCTGGGCGTCGAATGCATTTTCGGCATACCCGGCTCGCACATTTTGCCGGTTTACGACGGTCTGTACGATTCTTCCATCCGGTCCCTGCTGGTCAAGCACGAACAGGCCGCCGCCTTCATGGCTGGCGGGCATGCACGCATAAGCGGCGGGGTCGGTGCCTGCATCACCACCGCCGGCCCCGGTGCCACCAACCTGGTGACCGGCATTGCCAGTGCCTATACGGACAACCTGCCGGTGATTGCCGTCACCGGTGAAGCCCCCACCCATATTTTCGGTAAAGGCGGCCTGCAGGAAAGTTCCGGTGAAGGTGGCAGCGTGGACCAGGTGCTGCTGTTCGCCGGCATCACCCGTTACCATAAACTGATCGAACGCACCGATTACCTGGCCAGCGTGCTTAACCAGGCCGCCGGTCACCTGCTCTCCGATACACCGGGACCGGTGGTGTTGAGCATTCCCTATAACGTGCAGAAAGAACCGGTCGATGCCGCCATCCTGGAACAGATATCCTTCAGCCGTCCGGGCGTGGATGCAGTGATTCCCGGTGAATATATCGACCGGAGCCTGGCGCTGATCCGCGCGGCCCGGCGCCCGCTGATCATTGCCGGTTACGGCTGCATCCGCGCCGGTGCCCAGGCCGAGCTCGGCAGCATCAGTGAACGGCTGAATATTCCCGTGACCAGCAGCATGAAGGCCAAGGGTGCCGTCGATGAACGCTCGGCACTGTCGCTGGGCAGCCTGGGCGTGACCTCCGGCGGCTATGCCATGCGCTACCTCGAGCAGGAGGCCGACCTGGCGCTGATACTGGGCGCCGGATTCAATGAACGCACCAGCTATGTCTGGGATAACAAATTGTTGGCCGGCAAGAAAATCATCCAGGTCGACCACAACCCGCAACAACTGCAAAAGGTGTTTCGCGCCGACCTGGCGGTACACGCCGACCTGGGCGCCTGGCTGCGGGCACTGGATGCCGGCATCCAGCAACAGGAGCTCGCTGCCAAAACGCCGGTCGATGTTGCCGCTTTTATCAAGGCTGCCCGGCAGGACATCGACAACGCGGGTGAACGCATCTTCAACGAACAATTCGATCATGTGCAGGCCTTCTACCGCTGGCTGGAAGACCGGTTTCCGGACGGCCTGGTTATGTTCGACGACAACATCGTGTTCGCGCAGAACTTCTACCGCGTTTCGGGCAAGGACAGGTTCTGCCCCAACACCGGCATCTCGTCCCTTGGCCATGCCATACCGGCGGCAATCGGCGCTGCCTGCACCTCGAAGCTGCCGCTGTTTGCCATGATCGGTGACGGTGGTTTTCATATGTGCGCCATGGAACTCATGACTGCGGTCAATTACAGCATTCCCCTGAATGTCGTGTTATTCAACAACGACACCATGGGCCTGATCCGGAAAAACCAGCATCAACATTACGACGACCGCTTCATCGACTGTGACTTCACCAACCCGGATTATGCGAAGTTCGCACAATCCTGCGGTATCAGCCATGTGCGCATCGAGAACGAGCAGGACCTTTCAGGCCTGTCGCGGGCCATGGATTTTCACAACGGCATCAATCTCATCGAGATCATCATCGACCAGGATGCCTACCCGAATTATTCATCCCGGCGCTAGTGGCGCGTGAGGGGATCGATACTGTGCGCCTGCAGGAGTGCATTACACGCTATCGGGATGCCATTCCTGAACTGGCTGAATTTGCCGGGGCATCGGCAACAGACTCGCTGACATCACTCATTGAATGCTACGAGCAGTGTTACCCGTTACTGGAAAAAGCCCTGTGGTCGAATCAGTGGTCCGGCGGGCCGGATTTTGAAGCGCTGCTCGATTGCTACCAGTCACTGTTCCGTGAACAGGATGTGCTTGTCCGGCAGCAGGCGGATGCCGGGGGAACAAAAGATGAACGCTATCACTTCATCCTGAGTATTCCCGTTGCAGACCGCCCTCCCCACCTGCGCGCCTGCCTCGAAAGCATCCACCAGGCATGCAGGCTCTTTGGTTATGGCGGAAACCATTCGGGCGTATATCAGCGAATCAGGGTCATCGTTGCCGAAGACAGCCGTGAAGAACAGAACATCGAGCAGCATATTGAGCTGGTCGAAGAATACCAGCGGAAAGGTATACAGGTGATTCACTTCGGGCTGGATGAACAATACGCACTGCTGCACTCGGTCCCTGAAGATGATCGAAAACAGCTGGGTCATGTGCTTACCACTCAAGCCAAAGATAGATTTTTCCTGAAGGGCCAGGCCGCCAACCGCAATCTCAGTGTCCTCAAGTGCCTGCAGCTCACCGAAGATAAAGACCGGACGCTTTATTATTTCGTTGACAGCGACGAGTCACTTTGCGTGAACCGGCTAACCGGGGCCGGTGCACAGGCCGTTTATGCGCTGAATTATTTTCACTATATCGATAAGGCTTTTCGCTCTGCCGATACCCTGTTACTCACCTGGAAAATGGTGGGCGATCCGCCGGTATCGCCGGCCGTGATGGCCGCGAATTTTCTCGATGACGTCATCGCCTTTTTCACCGACCTGGCGCAAATGCGTGGTGACGAGGGTTGCCGGTTTCATGACTTGTCGCAGCAGTCATCGGCTGCACAATCATCGGGCGCCATCTATCACGACATGGCCGGGCTGTTTGGTTTCGAGAACAATAACTCCACCTTCCCCTAC
>JABDRC010000107.1 GCA_013041945.1 Halobacteria archaeon | reverse complement strand
GACAGGGATACACCATCCAGACGCCTGCCTGATATCCCGACAACCGCACACGGGCACAGTGCCGGGACACCCGCCACGCAATGCGTTTGCCGCGGCGGCCATCGCGGCCACGCGCACCGACCTGAACGGTTGCCGGCCGGCAACCGGTCCGGGGCGGACATTGCGGTCCAGGCAAGTGCGCGCGGTGCGCGTTCTTCTGTATAATCGCTGCCCTTCGAGCGAACCATCCCGGGCAGCAGGCCCGTTCCAGGCATGATCAACAATTTACGCAATATCGCCATCATCGCACATGTCGATCATGGCAAGACGACACTCGTCGACCAGTTGCTGGCACAGTCCGGCACGCTGGGCGATCGCGCCGCCGTGCCGGAACGCGTCATGGACTCCAGTGACCTGGAGAAAGAGCGCGGCATCACCATCCTGTCGAAGAACACCGCCATTCGCTGGCAAGACTACCGCATCAACATCGTCGACACACCCGGGCATGCCGACTTCGGCGGCGAGGTGGAACGCGTCCTGTCGATGGTCGACTCGGTCCTGCTGCTGGTCGATGCCGTGGAAGGCCCCATGCCGCAAACCCGCTTCGTCACGCAGAAAGCCTTCGATCTCGGCCTGCGGCCGATCGTCGTCATCAACAAGATCGACCGGCCCGGTGCACGGCCCGACTGGGTGCTAGACCAGACCTTCGACCTGTTCGACCGTCTCGGTGCAACCGACGAGCAGCTCGACTTCCCGGTCATCTACGCCTCGGCACTGCAGGGCTACGCCGGTTACGAGGCCGATGAACTGGCCGCTGACATGACGCCGCTGTTCGGGACCATCGTTGAGCAGGTCGCGCCGCCGCAGGTCGATCCGGACGGCCCGTTCCAGCTGCAGGTCATCTCGCTGGATTACAGCAGCTATGTCGGCGTGATTGGCGTCGGTCGCATCCGGCGTGGCAAGGTACGCACCAACATGCCGGTCACCCTGGTCGACCGCGAAGGCAAGAGGCGCAATGCACGGGTCGGACAGGTGCTCGGTTTTCTCGGCCTCGAACGCACCGAGGTCGCGGAGGCGCAGGCGGGCGATATCATCGCCTTTACCGGCATCGACCGGCTCAATATATCGGACACCCTGTGCCACCCGGACAAGGTGGAGGCGCTGCCGGCACTGAGCGTCGACGAACCGACCGTCAGCATGACCTTCCAGGTAAACAATTCGCCGTTTGCCGGCAAGGATGGCAAATATATTACCTCGCGCAATATCCAGGAACGGCTTGAACGGGAACTGCTCCATAACGTGGCGTTGCGCGTCGAGGAGACCGGCGACCCGGACAAGTTTCGGGTTTCCGGCCGCGGCGAACTGCACCTCGCCATCCTGATCGAGACCATGCGGCGCGAGGGTTATGAACTGGGCGTCTCTCGTCCGGAGGTGATCCTGCGCGAGATCGACGGCGAAACACAGGAACCGTACGAGCAGGTTACCGTCGACGTGGAGGATGCCCACCAGGGCACCGTCATGGAAAAACTGGGTGAGCGCGGCGGGGAGCTGACCGACATGGTGCCGGATGGCAAGGGTCGGGTCCGGCTCGACTACATCATGCCGGCACGCGGCCTGATCGGTTTCCGCACCGAGTTCATGACCGGCACGCAGGGAACCGGTCTGATCTACAGCGTCTACTCACACTACGGCCCCATGAAACCGGGCGAATACGGACAGCGTAACAACGGTGTACTGATCGCCAACGGAACGGGCAAGGCGCTCGGCTATGCCCTGTTCAACCTGCAGGAACGCGGCCGCCTGTTCATCGGTCATGGTGACGAGGTCTACGAAGGCGGTATTATCGGCATCCACTCGCGCAGCAACGACCTGGTGGTCAATCCGCTGAAGGCAAAACAGCTGACCAATATCCGTGCAGCCGGCTCGGACGAGAACATACTGCTGACCACGCCGCTGCGCATGAGCCTGGAACAGGCACTGGAATTCATCGACGACGACGAACTCGTCGAGGTCACGCCCGGCCATATCCGGCTGCGCAAGAAGCTGCTGCTCGAGCACGAACGCAAGCGCGCGGGTCGCGCGGCGAGCGCCTGACACATCTCCCCCGGCGGCCCTCACCCGCCGCCGCTGTCTTCATATCCCTATAATATTTAAGGGAAAATAACCCTTAACAATTTATGGATATATTATAATTTCACTATATAACAATTAGTTACAAAATAAATACATTGACAAATATATGGTATTTAGCTAACTTCTTGACTCGGGAGCAATGAGCGGGATGCCATGAGGGAATCCTGCAGTTCATGCTCCAGTCAGGTGAAAGGTCTATATGGAGGAGTTCATAACATGCGCGTAACAGATATGGTAATGCACATTGACAACAAACTCGGTGAAAGCAGTCGCCGCACTGTCGAGAAGGTACTGGGCAGCGCGAGGGGCGTGATCCAGGCTAGCTTCAATGACCGCCGCCCGCACCTCATGCTTGTATCCTACGATACGGACACGACCTCGTCGTTTGAAATACTGGCACAGGTTGCAGGCCAGCAATTGGGGGTTGAACGCTGCGGCTAGGTATTCACTCCCGGAAACAATACTGTTCCGGCGTGGTTATAACGGTGACTTTTCAGTCACCGTTTTTTTATCGGGCGGCGCTGAACACGGGCTCTTCAGGCAGTGCGTGCCCCAGCCTGTCGAGCACCTCGCGCCTGCCGGCGTCCGAGTACTCGCGGCGTGGCACCCTGCCCCACACCGGGTCGGGCCAGGCCGGGTCATCGCGGTAGCGTACGATATGGTGCAGGTGTAATTGCGGCACGATATTGCCGAGCGCGGCAATATTCAGCTTGTCCGGCGCAAACACCGCCTGCAGCGCGCGGGACAGTATGACCGATTCATCCAGCAGGCGCAGGCGGTCAGCGTCCTGCAGCTGGTGGATTTCGGTGATGTCGTCACGATCCGGCACCAGGATAAACCACGGGTAGTTGGCATCCTGCATCAACAGCAGGTGACACAACGGGAAGCGTCCCGCGAGGTGACAGTCCTGCTGCAACAGCGGGTGCAGCTTCATCTCACGCCGGTTCGGGCTCGGGGACAGGTGTGCGGGTCTGCGGCTGTTTTTCCGCGGCCCTGTCACCGGGACCGGCCTCGCCACCGACCGCCTCCAGCAGCTGCGGCAGGAAGACGGCAAGTTCCAGCACCATGATGGAGAAATCCAGGTCGAAGCGGCTGGCCGGATCATCCGCCTCGGTCGACTGTTCCGGCTCCCGCACGATGTCCTCGAAACGCAGGCGTTTGATCGACAGGTCCTCGTGCAGGACGAACGCCAGGCGCTCGCGCCAGTGCATTGCCAGCCTGACGGCCCGCTTGCCGCCCCTGATATGGTTGCGCACCTCGGCGGCACGCAGGTCCTGGTGCCGGCAGCTGATCATGCCGCCATCGGGCTCGGGGTGTTTCAACTCACAGTCCTCGCCAAGACCGAAGCCGTCGGGCAACTGCGCGCCATCCAGCCAGCGGGTCATGCAGGCGGACAGCGACTTGTCGGAGTGCAGGGGCGTGGCCGGCAGGCGGCCGAGCGTATTGCGCAATTGCGATACCAGCAGTTCGGCCTTGCCCGCCGAGGCACTGTCGACCACCAGCATGGCGTTGCGTGTGTCGATATAGGCAAAGCGGTTGCTGATGCGCGTCAGCGCGCGCGGCAACAGGTC
Source organism: Halobacteria archaeon (assembly GCA_013041945.1). Lineage (GTDB taxonomy): Bacteria > Pseudomonadota > Gammaproteobacteria > UBA9214 > UBA9214 > UBA9214. Next base: position 12,302 of record JABDRC010000107.1, on the reverse strand, counting down.
AACGATGATCTCTTCCTTGAGGCGCATTTTTTCACGACGGTAGACCTCGCGCGCTTCGGCGGCCTCGATGTCGGCCACCCGGTCGTCGAGCAATTGCCTGACGACGCCGGCCGGTATCAGCTTCTCCTCGCGCCGCAGGCAGATCATGAGGTAACCGTTGGCCGCATGGACCAGCTGCTCTCCATGGCGTCCAAGCGGCGGCGCCCAGCCGGTAGTGACCATGTCCATCCTGCCGCAGGCACTGAAGGCGTCTTCCTGCAGGCGCGCCGCCAGCACCTCGGGATCCGAAATTACCCGGTCATCCAGCCGGTAAACCTGAAGATTCCTGAACCACATATTCCCGCCCGTCGATTGCCAAGGCGGCACATTATGGTGAATGCCGCCGGTAAAGACCACCCCCCTGACGGCGCTTGCCGAAGTGAACGGACAGAATTTTCCAACTGCATTTTCGTTGTTCGGTTGACGGACAAATGATCTGCTTTCCGCCTGCAATCGCTTGTTGCCTGCACACTGCAGCGACGCCCTGATGCAGTGCAGGCGCGTATGTTCTGTCCGTAATTCGCCCGCTGCTTACCATCAAATAGTCAAGAATGCGACACTGCCACCAGACGCCATTACTATTCATGCAGTTAAAAAAATGGGTTCGGCGGCGGCTCGGCCCGGCGCACGCGACGCAAGCCGCGGTAAACACGGGCAAACCCGGATCAGGTCCGGGAAAAAATACCTGAAAATCCACGAGACATTCACATTTGAACTGGGGTATGATTCGCCTGTACGACATTAAGGGGGGCAGATTTTTCTCGCCACTTGAAATTCGTTAGGCAAAATTGCATTTATTCCAGGTCATTCCGGCTGTTCCTTCATAAACTCCTGCGTGGTCCCTTGTATAAATTGCAATTGATATTCCAGTAATTTTATTTTCAGAGGTGTTACATGGCTACAGGTACTGTTAAATGGTTCAACGAGTCCAAGGGTTTTGGTTTTATCGCTCCCGCTGACGGCGGCGAAGATGTCTTCGTGCATTTCTCTGCCATCAACGGCGATGGCTTCAAAACACTGGCCGAAGGCCAAACAGTAAACTTTGATGTCGAGCAGGGACCGAAGGGTCTCCAGGCGATCAACGTCAACGGACAATAACAACACAATAATCATGCTTGTAAAAAGACCCCGTCGACTGGCGGGGTCTTTTTTTCAGGTCGGCATCCTTACAGCTTAAACGATGAACAGCATGCAACGGCCTTCCAGGGTGCCCTCCCGCAGCTGATGGGACGCTATCGACCCCCGGCACCGAAATCCTCTCCCTACATAACCGGCGCCGGCTACCAGGCCCTTGCCGAAGAATTACAGTCCCTCTGGCAACGCCGCAGTGGCGTGACCAAAGCCCTGACGGCCGCGGCCGCCGAAGGCGACCGCTCGGAAAATGCCGAGTACATCTATCGCAAGAAAGAACTGCGCGAAATCGACCGCCGTATCCGCTATCTGCAGAAACGCCTGCCCGATCTGAAAGTGGTCAACGACCCGCCGACCGATACGGACAGGATCTTCTTCGGCGCCACGGTCACGGTGGAAGACGCTGACGGCGTGCAGTCAGTCTATCGCATCGTCGGTGCTGACGAGTTTGACCCCGCCCGGGGATGGATCAGCGTCGACTCTCCACTGTCGAGCGCCCTGCTCGGCAAGCGCGCGGATGATGAAATCCGCGTGGAAACACCCGCGGGCATTGCGAGCTATTGCATCGCGGACGTGCGCTATTGAGAGGCTTCCCGGTCGTGGATCATTCATCGACCTTCACCTTGCCGCGCAGCAGCTTGTTACGCCCCCGCCGGGTTTTCTGCTCCAGCCGTTGTTGCCGGGCACGCGCCGATGCCCGTGTCGGGATGCGCTTGCGCGGAACCGACAGCGCCCGCCGTACCAGCTGTCGCAGTCGCTCCAGTGCATCGGTACGGTTCTTGTTGCGGTCGCGGAAGCGCTGCGCCTTGATGATGATGACACCGTCCTTGCTGATGCGCCGGTCCGGAAGGTCCAGCAGGCGCTGCTTGCACTCCTTCGGCAGGGAGGAGCCGCGGATGTCGAAGCGCAGGTGAATGGCGGAGGACACCTTGTTGACATTTTGTCCGCCCGGCCCGCCCGCACGGACAGCGCCGAGTTCGATTTCATTGTCCGGGATGCGGACCGATCCGGTAACAAACAGCATCGGGATTGCAGGCTAGTGGGCCCGCGTCTGTAGCGCACCGCAGCGTTGACAGCGATAAGTGGTCACCAGCCGGCCCTGCTTGCTGTCGAAGGCGGTATCGCCATCCACCGCCCACTTGTGGAAGCCGCGGCGACACAGGGTCTTGCCCTTTGCCCGTTCGGCGGCTGTCGGCTTGCGGAAGCGGAGAATGTCGGCCATCTGTCTGTCGTTCGGCGCGCAGCCGGGCCGATCGGCCCCGTCGTTAACTAGTGCGTGCGCGCACCGAGTATCCGCGTCTTGAAACGCTGCAGCAGCGACGGCACCTCGTAGTCCGGCATGTCAGCCGACCCTGCGTGCTGCTGTTTCTTGACTGCCGGTGACAGTTTTGCCTTGCCCATATCGACGACCTTTTGCTCTTCCATGACCCGTGCCTGCCGTAATGGGTCCGCCCCCAGCGTACCGACCAGGCCGGCAAGGTACTCCGGACTACTGACACGGTCGAGCTTGTCCCGCGCCGTGACCAGCCGTTCATTGATACCGAGGCGTTCGGCCTCGTCACTGTAGCTTGCGTTGTCGAGGAAGGCCTGCAGGTTCGCAACATGGCGCTTCCACAGGCCGATATCGCGCGCCTGCTTGACTTCCATGCGCTCGCGGTACCAGTCGGAGGCCAGCAGGCTCTCGCGGCTGAACATGGCGCGGAAATCCGGGTGATGCGCGTCCATGCCCGCATAATTGCCGGTTGCCATAATAATCAGCAACGCCTGCAGTGGCGGACAGGCATCCTCGATGCTGCCGTCTTCCAGGTAACGCATGGCCACGTGCTGGTGGGCCTCGGTGATATTGTTGATGCCATCGACATAGGCCGCCAGGTCCTGGATCTCGGGTTTGAGAATCTCCTCCGTGAACACCGCGTCCGGCTTGTCGAAAATCTTGCCCATGAAGCCGTGTACAAAGTGCTGCGTAATCCGGTAGCCGAGCCGGCTCGCCAGCACGGTCTTGCCATCGTGTTCGAAGTCATCGAGCTTCTCGAGGTAGCCGTGCTCGATCAGGTAGGCAGGCGCGCATTCCTGCGGTGACAGCCGCGCCCAGATCTCCGGAATCAGCAGGCTGATATCGTGGTCGACACGCACATACGGACCCACGTAACCGGCTGAACTGGAGAAGCCGGCATAACCGGTCAGAATGAATGACACCAGTGCGTTGTTCAGGTCCGCGGTGGGGCGCAGGGCGTTGAACGGACCCTTGGTCAGGGCACCCTCGGTGCCTGCACCGGTGGTCGACGGCGACTTGCCGGTCAGGCTGCAGACAAAATCCATGAACAACTCGGGCAGTTCCTGGTAGTGAATCGGGTTGTAGACCGCCAGCGGCCGGATACCCGGCTCGGGCGGATTGTTGCGCCGTCCGGTCAGGACCGCGTCGACCGGGTGGCAGACGGCATCACCGGGCGACAGCTTGCGGTTGAGCCGCGTGCTCGTCTCGGCCAGGTACTTGCGTTCCGGTGTCTGCAGGTCCGTGCGTACCTGCAGATAACGCGGGTTTTTCGACGGCGCCCCGTCGACGATGCGCGGGTGCGCCGATGACACGGTAAAGGGCGTGTTGTTGTCGCAGGCCGTTTTCAGCAACGACTGCATCGGCGGCGTGAACTGGTAAAAGGTGTGCACGTCCCCGACCAGCGCGGCCAGTTGTTGCGTATCGAGCGGTTCGAAGTTGGCAATGAAGTTGCCGGGTCGCGACAAATCCAGTTCGGTCTGCTTGTCGAAGCCAGGATGGATGGCATCATCGGGGCGCTGGAACAGGCGATACTCGCAATTCTTCACCAGCTTGACGCTGCGATCATCGCGCGTGTCCGGCCCGCAGTTGCTGAGGCATTTTGCGGGCACCACGACGGATGCGGAGATGTCATCTTCCATCTGGACCTTTTCGGTCGCGATATAGTCCTGCCGCAACTTGAAGGTGCGCCACTTGCCATCGCGATCGAAGCCGACCCGCAGGTAGGAGGCCACGATATTTCGGCCATCCAGTTTGAGTTCGTGCGCCGGCGCCCCGTCGACCTCGTCGACCGACAGGTGGCTTTGCCAGTTATTGCCCCACTCGGGCCGGTAAAAACGCTTGATCAGGAATACCAGCGCCAGGATCCGCGGCGAGATGGATTTCAGCCAGTCATTGTATTCATCCGTGTATGACGAGGTCGGCGTCAGCAGCTTGATGACCGAACCCAGGCTGCGTTCGGCACTGAGTGGCTGGCGGCCCGCATCCCGGTCATCCTGCTCGAACCCGGGCTTGAAACGGGCAGTGTAATCGCGGTCGAAGATCTCCTGCACGCGCGCCAGGTCCTGCTGCAGATCGTCGATAAACAGCGGCCGGTAGATAACCGCGTCATCCAGCGACTTGGAGATTTCCGATTTGCCGCCACCGGATACCGTGCAGGGCTTGTGACAGAAGGTCCCCTCGGGATCCATGCCCACCAGTCGCCAGGACGGCGCGCCCGGGTGCTTGAGCATCTCGACCTTGTAGCCGTTGGGTTGCATGTAGATATGCTCCGGCTTGAGCGGGATGGTGTGTGTTTCTTCGCCCTTTTCCCAGGTGATGGTCTGCGCATTCAGGTCCATGCGCAGCTTCTGCGGAACATAGATAATCTGCGGGTACTTCCGGTCTATGCCGTAGCCTTCCGGCTGCAGGTCCATCAGCTCGCTGCAGCGCGCGAACATGTCATCGAAGGAGAAACCCGGTACCGTATAGGTGCGACTGTCCACGCCGTATTCCTCGCCGTGGTTGCGGCGCGGGAAGGCCAGTGCGCCGCCGGCGTGTTCCTCCTCCGCGATGCCGAACAGGTTGGCCGAGTAACCGATCTGGGTCTTGACCTCTTTCTTGCAGTAGCCGAAGTAATTGTCCGCCAGCATGGTCACGATCACGCCGGAGTCGTCACGCGCCGTCAGCTTGAATGCCTGGCCGTCATTGTAGAGTTCATCCCCCCGTTCCCAGCACATGCCTTCGCGCTTCTGCCTTTCGCTTGCCTTGCTGACATGCGGCAGACCGGCCTGCTGTTTGGTCATGCCGACCAGGTGCGGCGCAAGGATGACGCAGCCGGTGGTGCCGGTCCAGTGTTCCACGTCGAGCGCGGCATCGAATTCCGCGAGGTGGGGATTGCCGCCATTGCCGAAGATACTCTCGACAAAATCCAGGTTGCCGACCAGGTTGCCGGGCGCAAGAAATTGCACCTCCATGGTCTTTTCCGCATCCCTGCCGGGAATCTCGGGGCAGACCACCGGCCGCAACAGCAGCGACACGAACATGCGTGCCGGTTCGGGCAGCTCCGCAGTGAACGGAACCGTCATCAAATCATCCGGCGGATCAAGTGCCCGCTCGAGCATGCGCGCAAACGTCAGCCTGGGAACGGCCTTCTTGTCACCGGGAATCGGCAGCCCGCCCTCGGTGATGTGGAACGATCCCTTGGTGGTGCGGCGGTCGCTGGCCGGGTTATGCAGGACACCCTGCGCGACCCGGTAAGTGGAAACGATATCGGAATGAAACTCGTCCTTGCCCAGTGGCAGCGACAACTCGCGCGCGACACCGTGGCGGTCCAGCACGAAGGTATGCCCGGGCAGGGTCGGCAACTGCGGGAGATCCAGACCTTCCAGATAACGGCCGATGAATTCCTGGATGCGGCGTTCGACCGGGTACTGGTAACTCGTCAGCAGACGGTTCTTTTCGCGATAGCTCCTCAGCAGGTCGCGCGAAATACCGAACAGGTGTTCGGCGTTGTCCGGCACACAGGTGGGCTGGCCGGATGATGCCAGCTTCAGGTTGATATACAGCTGAATTTTTTCGCGTTCTTCATCCGGATTTTCATCGGTCTTGTTCAGACCGAGGTCATGGGCAAAATCCATAGTCTCCTCCGCAAGATCACCTGGCTGCCGTGCGTGCTTTCCGCATTCCTATAGCGCCGCGTATAGTAGCGAATCCCCTGTTATAAATCAGCGCAGTTGCAGGTTTATACTGTAGTAACATATAAGAAATAACTTTTAAGCTATTGTATATACTTGTTATCAGACAGTTCTGTTTGCACTGATTTGGCTCCAGCGCCGGATTTCCCGCCGCTGCAACCGGCCACCTCAGTGCCGGGGCGTGAAATCCACGGCCACCTGCGTGCGGTATTCCCGGTCGTATATGAACTCGATCGAGACCTGCTCCCCGTGGTCCTCGATCAATACCTGTTTGAGTTCCGGCAGGCGGATGGCGAGATAGCTGCACATGGCGGCTGCCATCGACTCATCGCCGGTTTTCAGGGCATGCACCAGGTTGCCGGCCGCGAACTGCGTGCGCTGGTTCAGGTCGGGATTACTCACGGTCTCATCACCCAGCAGGATCCCGGCCTTCATCTTCTCGTCCATCCTGTCGAGGTAGGCCGCCTGGTGGTCCGGCAGCAGCTTGTTACGATCGTACTCGAGTTGTGCAATGCCGTTAAGCATGACGGCCATGATGTTAGGCATGTTAAAAACCCCAGTATTTTTTACGGCTCAGGCGAAGCTATTGTAGTGACTCGCAGGATCAGTCGCAGCATTTTCTACGACCAAAGTACTATCCCCCCATACTTTACCTGTCAAGTAGCCGATAATTCATGGTAGTCTGAAATAAATAATAAGGTTGATTTCGGCACGCAGGAACCTTCATCTGGCCATGTGCCGACCTACGCCCAGCCGAGAACCGACGGGCATTGCATATATGTTACTGCAACCATCAGCACCACCGTTCCTTGTTTCCCTGTTACTCGTGTTGTGCGTGGCCCTGCCCGTTCATGCCGCGGACAAACAGTCGCCGGGACCGCAGCCTGTTCTGCAATTCTCGGCCGCCTCCACTGAACCCGTAATCGAATACAACCTGGTTCACCACCTGCTGGCACAGCAGGACCCGGTGCCCCTGTTGCGCGTCTACGGCGATGGCCGTGTTCATGTACATTTTCCCGCCTACATGAAGCGGGCCGGCGATTACGAGATGGTTATCAGCCGCGTCCAGCTAAACGATCTGTTACGCCAGCTCACAGACGACGGCGTCATGGACTTTGATCCCGCCACTGTAAAGCAGGAGAAGCAGCAGCTGGAGGCGGCACGACGCGCAGCGACCGGGGAACTGTTTCATATCTCCGATGCCACCGACACATACATTACCGTGAAACTGGCGCAGTACCAGCGCAGCCTGGCCAGCCCGCGCATCAGTGATTTCAGCAAGCAGTTCCGCTGGCGTAACCTGAATTCAGACGCGCACCGCTATCCGCAATCCACCCGGCTCACGCGTGCTGCCAATGCGGCCGCCATACTGCGGACCGTGTGCGAACATCCCGCACTGCGGAAACTACCATGATCAGCCCGCATGTCGACAAATTTGCCTTCCGTCTGAAACAATCAAGGCATGCGCTGGCAGCATTGTTTTTCATTCCGACCATTGCCAGCGCAGGCGCCTACATCTTTGCAGAAAACAATGGCGCAAATATCATCCTGCACCCCGGCGGATACTTCGGTATGGGTGGCACACTGACGGTCAGGGTCTGTATCAAACCCAACACAGCCAATGCCACGGCCATGGAAATACCGGTCCAGAACAATATCAACATCTATAATGATCTGCAGCCGACGACCGGCAATCTCGTGTCGGGCGGCGCCAACAACATCCCGTCCGGCACCCTGGATTTCGAATCGGTGTTATTGCATGAAATCGGTCACTGCCTGGGCATGGCACATGTGAACCTGGCCTCGGAATCGTACCTTACAGGTGATAACCGAAATTACACCAAGTCGACGGATGGCAACAACAATACGTATGACCTGCATCCCGGGGCAGACGGGTACATCGGCTCAAGTGATGATATCCGGGGTGATGACATCAATCTGCACTGGTTTCGCAAGTCGAACAACAACCCATTTACGATCGACTCACCCGTCGACGCCAGCACCTACTCCAGAAACCTGGCTGACTTGCCGTCCGGACACACCTATGCGGCTAACGGTGATCGTACCGTCGCAGGGCTGCTGGGCGTACCGAATACCGAGGCCGTCATGCAACAGGGGACCGGCTATGACGAGGCACAACGCATGCTTGCACATGACGACGTGGCCACACTGCTGCTGGCAGCCAGCGGTATTGACGAAACTGCCAGCACTTCAGATGACTATACGATCAATCTCGAATACGGCGGCATCTCCAACAGTGGCGGCTGTGATGTCCAGATCGCCTTCGATAATTCGAAAACAAGCCTGGCCGTTTGCGAGGTCAGCGGCAGCAGCATCGCGGGCGGAGACCACTGGCGCATCGCCTCGGCCAATATCTATTTCAACAATACAGCCAGCTGGTTTTTCAATACTGCCACTGTCAACCAGCCACCGGTGCTGACACCCATTGGCGACCAGACAGTGGTCGAGGGGGCATCGCTGTCAGTACCTGTCACGGCCACCGATGCGGACGGCGACAACCTGTCCTTGACGGCCACAGGCCTGCCGCTGTTCGCCACACTGACCGATCCTGGCAACGGTAACGCCACCCTCGACGTCAACCCGGGGACAGGTGATGCCGGAACCTACACGGTGAAGATCGATGTCGACGATGATGGCCTGCCGGTCCTGGGTGACAGCGAGACCTTCGACATCATTGTCACCACACCTGTAATCGACACTGACGGAGACGGTATCGATGATGCCACTGAAATTCTCATTGGCACGGACCCGGGCAAGGTCGACAGCGATGGCGACGGACTGGTCGACGGCGCGGATGGCGTGGTGTCAACCGCGACCCACGCGGGCATCGACACGAACGGTGACGGCTTTGTGGACGGCGAGGATCTGAATGCCAACGGGGTGGTCGATAGCGGTGAGACGAATCCGACGAATCCCGACACCGACGGCGACGGCTTCATCGATGGCGACGAGGTGTTCTACGCCAGCGATCCGCTCACCCCGAGCGACACGCCGGCCAACGGCGACATTAACGAGGACGGCATGGTGAACGCGGCCGATGTGCTGCTGGCCACGCGCATCGTCATGGGGCAGTACACGCCGAGTGCCGATGAAACCGTACGGGCCGATGTCGCGCCGTTCAATGGCAGCTACCCGTTGCCCGACGGCAACATCAATGCCGGCGACCTGGTGCGCATCCAGCGCATGGCGGTGGGCATGCCCTGAGCAACTACTTCGGGGTACGTTTCCAGCCGGCAACCACCTTGAGCACGACCAGCACCAGCGGGGTGCCGTGCAGCAACAGGTCGAAGATATCGAGTGGCCGTGTCAGCTCGCCTGCGGACAGCATCTTCAGCTTCTCCCACAGGTGCGGTTCCGGCACCACCGGTGCCACCGCCGCCAGTATCGCCACCGCCAGCAGCAGGGCCATCGGGAGGTTATCCAGCCATTTCATGAAAGCGCCCACGAGACTCCCTCAGTAACGTATCAACAACGGTTTATAGCCGTAAATCGCACTCAGGTGATGCAGCACGGCATGCTGACCCTGTTCCGCCCAGATGCGGCTGATTTCATCCTGCACCGCCCGGTAGCGCTCGTCCAGCGCGGTGTCCTGCGGCTGCCTCGCCGCCAGCACCGTCACCATGTCCAGCCACATCCGGCTGGCACCCATGATCAGGGCCGGCCATGTCTGCTGCACAACCGGCAACCAGTTTGCATCGCTGGTGTCTTCGATGTCCGGCCGCTCCAGGCTGCCGACATCATCGAGGCCGATCCGGGTCACCACGCCATCCTGGCGGAGCTGCGCGAGTACCGGACTGTTTTCGATATCGTTGTAGATACGCTGCGCCCCGGCGGCGGTCGAGTAGAAAATAAAACTGAAGACATGGCCGTATTCATCCTGCGGTGCACGCCGGTGTATGCGCCAGATCAGGATGTCCCCGTAGCGGCGATCGAACACCGGCGCGATCACCTCGCCGGCCAGCAGGGTGTCGATATGCCAGCGCGTCGGCTCACCCTCCGGCCGGGCAATGTGAAACCGTGCATACCACCACCCTTCCCCTTCCGGCAGATCCCCAACCGATACACTGTCCGGGGCAGTCACCTGCGCGGTTGGCGACGGCATAACCGTACAACCCCACAGGCTGACAGTGAACAACAGCACCAGCCAACCGCTTGCTTTGCGCATATTACCTCCGGTCGTGCACCTGTTGCGCACGCAGAATTCAGACAAGTCCCGGGCCATTATTCGCTATGGTCGATATGGATATCGTCGGGAAACGGCCGGCCTTCACCGGTTTCGATCATGGCCTTCAGACTGAGCAGGAATACCGCCCACTTGGTGCTGCAATGCGCCAGGAAATCCGTGGCGGCCGGCCAGCCCGAATGACTGAAGCGGACAAAGACCTGATCTTCCGCCGGCTCCAGCTCGAACAGCACCACGGTACCCTCCCATGCCTCCGGCTCGTTACCGGCGTAGCGCCAGCGTACGCGCCGCCCGGGCTGCAGTTCGACCACTTCGAAATCAGGGCCGCCGCCATTGAAACGGAAGTGGATAATGGAACCGGGCGCCCCCGCACCGCGGGTATCATGCGTCCACCAGCCGCACAGGCCCGCATCGGTCGTCAGGGCCGCGTAGACGGCCTGCGCACTACCGGCTATACCCACGCGATGATTGATCTCTGCCATGCTCGCGGCACCTCGCCGGACTCGTCGGATAACCGGTTGCATCATACATTCAATTACTCCAGCCGGAAGCACGCTCCAGACACGCAACCACGTCGCCCAGGCGGTCTTCATCAACAATCAGCCGGTGCGGCACGGCCTCGAGCTGGCGGTCCTCGATGCGCAGCCAGTGCCGCATGGCCACGCCGTCACCCGCCATTCGCCTGAACAGCAGCTGGTAAAAATGTACGAACTGCGTTGCACGGTCCCATGCATTTGAATCCGGCTGCAGGCATTGCCGGCCGCTTGCCAGTTGCCCGATATCACCGCACTGGATACCCAGCACGCGGGCCAGTTCCGCCTGGTACAGGTCCAGCATCGCGGTAATCTGCAGGACGGTCTGCGTCAGCCTGCGCGGCTCACCCGGGATCGACGCAATCTCGAACACCATGCATGGATTCTCCCCGACACGACCACCCGACAGGACGCGAGAGTCTGGTTATACTTGTACAGGCTATACAGGCACTCATTCATCATCAACCGGAGGTAGACATGTTTCTGAAGGAAAAGAGCACGGAAGATCTGGTCGAGGTTCTGTCAGTACAGGACCTGTTTGACCCGTTTTGCAAGCAGCTGGTCGGCCGTTACCAGCACGGCGAAGAACGCCAGGACCCGGAAAAATTCGACAAGGCCGGACTGGTCTTTCCCTCAGGCGAGGCCTTGCCGCAATGCTGGCTGGATGCCCACTACCGCGAGGGTGAAATGCAGCGCTAACCGGCCGATATAGCTGTTGGTGCTGCAGGAAGACGGGGTGATGCTACGCTGACCACTCGGCCACACTTTCTATCCTGTTGTATTTAATAATTTAATTGCTTACCCAGGGACGGTGCTACTGGTGTATAATTATTTGATTATTTACTAATATTGATGGAGACGCTGCCATGTTTTTTCGCACACTGACCGCTGTATTGTTCGCTGCACCGCTGCTGATGCCGGCCGCCGCCCACGCCTGGTGGGGCGGCCCCGGTCACGGCGGTTATTATGGCGCCGGCCCGATGCATTCCGATGCCACCGGCGGGTTCGGCTTCAACAGCTCGTTTCATGGTCGCGGGCACGGCAGCGGATACAACCGCCTCGCCGGCTACCGTGGCTATTCGCCCTCCCCGTTGTACCGTCACACACCCCGGTCAGTCTCGTGGATCATTCGCGGCGTGAACTTCAAGTACGACTCCGCCGAACTGACGCCCCCCTCCATGGCGATCCTCGACAGCGTTGCAGACGTGGTGCGCAACCGGCCGGCAGAGCCGCTGGAAGTCGGCGGTCACGCCAGTGCCGAGGGCGACGTGCCGTACAACATGGCGTTGTCCGAGCGGCGCGCACAGACGGTCCGCGCCTATCTGGTCAAGCGTGGGATCGACCCGGAACTCCTGACCTATCGCGGCTACGGCGAATCCCGGCCACTGGTCACCAATGTCAACGAGCCCGGCCGCCGCATCAACCGCCGCGTCGAACTGACGCCGCTT
>JABDRC010000106.1 GCA_013041945.1 Halobacteria archaeon | reverse complement strand
CGATAGGTGTCGGGTAATTGAGCATGATGATATAGGCTGAGACGATAAATGTGAGAAGTGTCGCTGCCTGGATCAGGTACGATACCTTGGTACCGATCGCCCCGGTATTCAGCGCCAGTACCGCAATCAGCAGCGAGAACTCGCTGATCTGGCCGAGGCGCACGCCGACTTCCGCGGGCAGGCTGCCAGTTTCCCCGGTGGCTACAAGCAGTCTCGAGAACACGAACGGTTTGATCGCCAGCATCATGGCGGCCAGTATCATTGCCGGTACAAAGACATCTGGCAGGACGGTGATGTTGAAGCTGGCCCCGAGCGAGAAGAAGAACATGATCAGAAAAAAGTCCCTGAGCGGCTTCAGACTCTCCGCGATATACAGGGATATCGGGCTGGTGGCGAGCGAAACACCGGCGATGAAGGCGCCGGTTTCGTATGAAAGACCGACGAAATCCGCCAGCTGCGCAATGCCGATACACCAGCCAATGGCCGTCAGGAAGACATATTCCTTGATCGTGTCGAAGCGTTGCATGAGGTGCTGCAGGACATGGCGCTCGAACAGGAAGGCAACCACCACCAGCAGCGGTACCGCCACGGCGAGTCTGCCGGCCTGCTGCCACTCGATTCCGGAGGATGAAAAACCTTCCAGAAACAGCAAGATAGCGATGGCTAAAATGTCCTGCAGCAGCAGGATGCTGATCATGACCTGGCCCACATGGCGATGGTGCAGGGCGGTGGTCGGCAGCAGCTTGAGGCCGATGATGGTGCTCGAGAACATCATGACAGCACCCAGAATGATGCATTCCTGGAGGCTGTAATCGAACAGCCAGCCGATGGCGAAGCCGAGCCCGCAAAATATGGCGGAACTGACAATGGTCACCACCAGTGCGGCCCGGAACATATGCAGCAGCTGGGCGGGCTGCAGGTTCAGACCGAGCAGGAATAACAGGAAAATGATGCCGATGTGGCCGATTTGCTGAATGACCGTGGCATCGCTGACCAGCTGCAGACCCCAGGGCCCGACCAGGCCACCGAGGAGTATATAGGCAACCAGCAGTGACTGCCGGGCAAACAGGGCGATGGCCGCGAGGATGGCCGCACCGGTAAAGATCAGGAAGATCGAGAATATCAGGGTGTGATCCAGCATGGCGGATCTATCCTAAAGCCAGCTGACGGCAAAATAAAGCAAGTGATATGCGGACGAACGGATCGTCCTTGCCCGGCGCGAAGGCGGTGCTTACTGGAGGGTGTCGGCCTGTTCGGGTAACGGGACTTCCAGTGCCCAGAGAAGGCGGCCGGTGCCGGCAAGAATGCGGTACTCTGCAAACATCAGGTCATTCAGTCCGTTTGCATAGTTGATATTGGCCTGGAAGACCTCGTTTTCCTGGTCCAGCAGATCGATGAGTGTCCGCTGGCCGATAGTGAACTGCTTGCGATAGGCTGACAGCGCCTGGCTGCTCGCATCGACGTGTATCCTGAAATACTCGAGCTGGGAGGTGGCGGTTTCATAGGCATTCCAGGAAAGCCGGATGCTTTCGATCACCTGGCGCCGGGTGCGGCTCCGTGCTTCCCTTGCCTGGTCCAGTTCATGAACGGTTTCCCGGCGACGGGCCACATCCTTGCCGCCGGTGAGATTGTAGCGTCCGCGAAGCATGACCTCGGCTTCGTTGTTGGAGCCGCGAATACCGTCGAGATTGTCATTGTCCGAGCCCTTGATTTCGAGATGGATGCGCGGAAAGAACAGCGCCCGGGCAGCAGCATGCTGCTGGTTCGCCGCTTCCACGTCTGCACCGGCCGATTTGAGCCGTGGATGATTTTCCAGTGACATCTCCAGGGCCTCGTCGAGATCGGCAGGCAACAAGTGGTTGCGCGATTCCGGGTCTTCAAGGCCGGCGGGCTCGTAGCCGACGATGCTGAGGAAGGCTGCCAGTGCATCTTTCTGCCTGTTTTCCTGGGCCATCAGGTTGGTGCGTGCCAGCGCCAGGCGGCCGAGCGCCTGTTGTACATCCGCCTTGCTGCCGACGCCGCGGCGACCGCGTTTCACGATGCGATCATAGGTTTTCTGGTGGCTGTCGAGATTGTCTGCCGCAAGCTGAACCAGCTTGCGCTCGTTGATCACGTCAAGATACGCCTCCACCGCTTTCAGCGCCGTGACTTCTGCCGTGCTGAAGGTGTCATAGGCGCGTGAATTGACGCGTGCGCGTTGCCGCCGGAATTCACTCAGCGTCCCGTTGCCGTCATACAGGAGCTGTCTGACACTGATCTCGGCCTCGTCACGACTCAATTCTCTCGTGCCGTCGCCGGCCGCCCGCGTGGTCGGGTTGTCGCTGGCCTCCCAGCCGGTCGCGAGGGTGATATCCGTCTGGGGGAAGAAACCGCTCCTGGCCTGTTCCATCTGCTGCCTGACCGAATCACGCTCGCTCCCGGCTATCAGGACATCGGGATTGCTCGATACCGTATCGCGGACGATATCCTGCAGGGAGAGTGCATGACTGTAGGCTGACACCAGCATCCCCAGCAGTGCGGCAGTTGCAGCATGGATGGTTGCTCGGTTCATCTCGGTTTCCCCGTAAAAACCCTGATCAGGGCGCGGCCAGGCCGGCAGGCTGCCGGATGGTTGCCTCGGATATCACATTTTCCCACTGAAGAAGAGGGCCAGGTGCAACCGGTTTTCGATATCGAGCTTTCTGAAGATGGCGCTGAGGTGGGCCTTGACGGTGCGTTCCGAGATGTCAAGCTCTCTGGCAATCATCTTGTTGTTGCCGCCCAGGTGCACCATGCGCGCGACCTGCAGTTCGCGCGGCGTCAGCGAGC
The DNA here is from genome assembly GCA_013041945.1 of Halobacteria archaeon. Classification (GTDB taxonomy): domain Bacteria; phylum Pseudomonadota; class Gammaproteobacteria; order UBA9214; family UBA9214; genus UBA9214. The sequence goes on along the minus strand of JABDRC010000106.1, from coordinate 13,365 downwards.
TGATCAGCGAGTCATCCGGACCGTCCGGACTGGTAACGATCGTATCCACGTCCCGGGCGATTTCGCTGATTACCCGGGTAATGAGTTTTCTCTGGATCCAGTATTCGCCTTCGAGCACCAGCTGGACCGCCTTGTTAAGCAGTGCCGCCGAGATGTCATCGCTGCAGAAGCCGTGGACACCGGCCTTGAACAGGGCGTACTGATCAATGGCCTCGCCGCCATCGCTTTCAACAACGATGAGACGGATGCCGGGGTGGCTGGCCAGGATCCTCGAGACTGCTGCGTCCAGCCCGGTCTCGGCCAGCACCGGATCGAGCACCAGCAGCGCCGGCACCTGTTGACCGGCCTGTTCGAAGAATGCGTCGAGTGTGGGAGTAACAACGACCCGGTATTCCTTGTCGAGGATGCGAGTGTAGTGAGCGGCAAGCGATGCATTGCCGGTCGTAATAATGACAGTCTTGCGATCCTGTTGCTTGCCTGTTTTCATACCTGTCTGTTCCATATTCCAGCGAGCGCCCGGTCAATACCTGCTCCCGTGAGCGCAGCACCTGTTTCAGCAGGCCATCCGGGGCACGTTTTTTTCGCCGGTGAGAATATCCACCACGGCAGTCATGCCCGGGATGAACTTCAACGGTTTATCCGCAGTGCCAGGATGGTTGCGTTCTGTCCTGACGCGTATCAGGAAGACGCTTTCGCCACTCTCGTCCGTAATGGTATCGGCACTGATATGCTCGAGTTTAGCCGGCAGACTGACGTAAATTACGCAATCACAGGCAGTTAGTCCGTTCCGGGTGCCCTGATCCGGGTACAGGAAGGTGAGATTGGCCGGCCCGATGCGGGTCCAGTGAAGCACTGCCGTAGAGCGGTCAGCATCGGATCGGGCCTGAAGCTGCCTCCGACCTGCCGCGCGTCGCACAGCTCTCCGGGCGCGTGCGCAGCGAAATCATCAAGCTGGATAAACTGATGGATGATCGATGAAGACGGTCTGCTCTAGCTGGCAGCCTGCACGAGGGGGGCGGGCTTCCCTGTCAGGTAACCCTGTATACCATCCACATCGAGCGACTCGAGTGTTTTGCGTTCCGCCGGTGTTTCGACGGATTGCGCAATGACTTCCATATCGATGCTGTGCGCAGTTTCCGTCAGTGCCCGGAAGAAAAACCGGTTGTCTTCATCCGTATCGATATCCTGCGTATAGCTGCCGTCGATTTTCACATAATGCACCTTCAGTGTCCGCAGGTAGCCGAACGAAAAAAAGCCCCTGCCGAAATGATCGATGCCGCAGCGAAAATCCATGTCCGCGAGGCGCTGGACCAGGTTGCGGACATTTTGCATGTTTGTATGCACGGCATTCTCGGAAAATTCGATCTGCAGACGGGCGGACAGGGAAGGGGATTGTTCCAGCTGTCCGCACAGCCACTGGATGAATACCGCGTCATGGAGCGCGCCGGCGGAAAGATTCAGCGCGTAGACCAGCCGGTCGTTGCTGTGGCGCAGGTGCTCGAGCAGGGCGTTCGCGGTCAGCTTGTCGAGCCGTGAAGACAGGCCGAGCCGTTCGGCCATCGGCATGAAAATACTCGCTGCGATACCGTTTCCCCGAATATCCGGAATCCTGCACAGGACTTCATGCTGCATGACCGATTTTGCCAGGCTGCCGGTCCCGTAGACGGGTTGTGATTCGAGCATGATGTGGCCTGCATCGAGCACTTCACGCAGGCGCATGCGCCAGTGTTCCGCGCCATAGATCTTCGACTGGTTGGCCGCAGGCGGGACGAAACGCTGCCAGGTGTTGTAGCCGCAGGCCTGGGCGGCGCGTAACGCGACATCTGCCTCCGCGAGCAGTTCGGGCAGGGTGCACGGATATTGCCACATGGACACGCCGACATGGCCGATTTCATTGATCTCCACGAGACCGTCGGCGCGCAGCTGCATCATATCCCGGCACAGGGATGCCGCCAGTTCCTCGGCGCCGCCGGGGGCCAGTCCCGTTGCCACGATACCAAAGCCGGCCCCTGACAGGCGGGCTGCAAAACAGTTGTCGAACTCGCTGATCCGCAGCGTGATCAGTTCCGCCATGCGTTCCAGTATGGCATCGCCGCCGGCAAAACCCGCCCGGTCGTTCACCCCGGCGAAGTCATGCAGTTCCAGCAACAGCAGGGCACCCTGGGTGGGATTGTCGCTGCGTGACAATAGCGCAGCCATCTGGCGATCGAAGTAGCGTCGGTTGCCGAGACCGGTCACCGTGTCGCGGTATGCCTGTTCACGAAGCTTTTCGGTCAGGGCGGACTGCTCGGAGAAAAACGTTCCGACTTTTTCAGACAGGCGGTTCATTGCCATGACGACCCGGCGCAATTCGCGTGTGCGCGGCAGTGTATCCTGTACCTCGTAATTGCTGTCACAGATCGCGCTTGCCTGAAGTTCTACCCTGCGTAATGGCTCCAGCAACATGCGCAGTGTCAGCAGCCCGATCACCACCAGGACTGCTGCACAGGCGAGGAACAGCCAGAATGTGTCGATGGTGTTCGTCCACAGTTCACGGTGCGCATTGCCCGGATTGCTGGTGACATGAATACTGCCGGCCTGTTTCCAGCCCGCCATCACCATGGCCTCGGCTGCCGGCGCATGGAGTGACACGGCATTGACGAACCATTGCGGTACGTTGTTCGCGGCGCCGCTTGCCGTTTTCTCTACCAGTGTTTCACCGCTGTTGGAAAGCAGTGCGATTCGCTGGTAATTGCCGCGATTGAAAATCGCGCTGATCATGGTTTCCACGACCGGCAGGTCATTCGACTGCATGTGTGGCGAAATGGACAGACCCAGGGACGTGGCGGTGTCCTGCGCATGTGCATCCAGCTGTATGGAAAGAAAATGCTTGAGGTTGCCGGTGCTGATATAGACCGTACCGGCAAAGCAAATAATAAACAGCAGGACTATGCCTGCGGAAATCTGCTTGTACAGTGTCATTTATTATCGTTCCGTTTGCATGCGGTTGACGGTCACGGTCAGCGCAATGCCGGGATATCGACCTGCAGCAGCTGTTCCGTGCTGATCCTCGCGACGACCTCGTTCCAGCGGCTCAGTCGCTCGGGTCTGCCTAAATGCTGTTCGTTTCCGCGTTCCCTTGCAAGCCACAGACCCTCCGCATTGAAACTGTAGACCGGGAGCAGGTCATCACGGCTGGACGACTTCTGTATCTTGCTTACCAGGTTGTCGAGTACCAGTGGATCGGAATCCGGTGTCCGGAAGTACGTCAGGACCATGTGTGCCTGGTTCAGTTCGAGGGCCTTGACGTATGTCAGACGCAGGTTCTTTGCCGGAATACCCATCTGACGCAGGGTAAAGTATTTCGCAATCGAGAAATCCTCGCAATCCCCGCCGTTGGAGGCAAGCAGTTGCATGGGTGTTGCCCAGTAGTCTTCAACGCCCCAGTGATCGATGTCGTTGACGAATTCGACCTGGTTGAAAAAGGTGTTGACGCGCGTCAGCTTTTCGATGTCACTCAGGTTCTCCCCGGTCGAGATCAGGTGTTGCCAGTGCTCGTAGCGAGCACGGGCCAGGCTGCCGTACTGTTGTTCCAGCGTCCCCAGGGTTTGCGGATCGGGCGTGATGTTATCGGCAATTGCGGGCCGATTGCCGACAGTATGCAGCAGCAGCAGGGCGATGCAATGCAACAGTCTCCGGGCAGTCCTTGCGCGCGGTGCATGATGTACAGGCATGAATCATCCAGGCCGGGTTGGCGGTCGTTATCAGGCGGGTTATCGGCCGCCCGGCCCGCTGACTTTGATGATTCATGCCCGTACTGCGATGCGTTACACTGTGCCCGGCCTGCCGTGCCGGCTTGGTACCTAAGTCCAATTGCACCATGCCAGCGCTGTCTCTAGACTTTATAAACCACATAAAAACAAAAAGTTATGAAAAAAATAAGGATTACGCTCGTGATCGCAGGCAAGGAGGATTACCCGCGCTGCGCGGATATCGTCGAAGCCTGCAGCGAGTTTCAAATCGTTGCCCGGCACGGCAGCCTGGCTGCCCCGGGTATCTGGCAGGATCTGACCTGCAGTGACGTCATCCTGCTGGATGAACTGGCCGTCAGTCAGGACGGGCGGGATGCGGTGCGCAGCATTCATGAAAGTTTTCCCTTCGCAAAGATCCTGCTGATCATGGAAAAGAACAGCAGAAACAAGACGATGGAAGCGCTTTCCATGGGTATCACCGGCGTGATGGACCGTGCCTGCGTGGTGTCCTCTGTCCGCAAGGCCATTCCGGTGCTGTATTCGGGTGAAACCTGGGTGTCACGTGGACTGGTCAAGTCTCTCCACTCGCAGTTGAAGTACGCGGGCGACGATTCGCTCTTTTCGCATACGTTGCAGCAACCAGGCTTCACCAAGAACTGATACCGCCGTGAACTCAAGTCCGATGTCTGCACCGGGACACCCTGCAAATGTCGAAACAGGCAGCAGATGTCCCGGTACGCGGCTGTGTCACACGGGGCTGGCTGTCTGAAAATAACAGCACGGCAGACAGCCTGCACGCAGGTGAGCGGCGTCGGGGCGATCAGCGGTACCGATATTTTCATTTGCCCGGCAACTGCGTCTGGTAATCACAAGGCGAGGATTTCAGTGTAAAACTCTATCCCCGGGTGTGTAATAATCGCCCACTGTCCAGTGCCGCGGAAGGCAAACCATCCATGTTTCGTCCACTTGAGCTGTTTATTGGCCTGCGTTACACGCATACCAAGCGACGGACACATTTCATATCGTTTATCTCGCTGACTTCCATGCTGGGGATCGCGCTGGGGGTGATGGCGCTGATAACCGTCCTGTCCGTCATGAACGGATTCGAAAAGGAACTGCGTTCACGCATTCTTGGCATGGCCTCGCATGCCACCGTGACCACCTTCGGCGGCACACTGGAGGACTGGGAAGGCCTGGCGCAGACCGTCACCGGCGAGCCGCATGTCGTCGCGGCGGCGCCTTACGTGCGTGGTGAAACCATGCTGAGCCTCGGCAAGCAGACCAGCGGCGCGATACTGCGCGGTGTGTTGCCCGGGGTCGAGGACGGCGTGTCCGACGTGGTAAACCACATCATCGATGGTGACATCAACCTGCTCAGGACGGGTGAGTACGGCATCATACTCGGACGTGAACTGGCGGTGGCGCTGGGCGCCGGCGTTGGCGATGCCATCACCGTCGTCTCGCCGCAGATCAGGGTGGGTCCGACGGGGATCATGCCCCGCTTGCGGCGCTTCACCGTGGTGGCCCTGTTCGAGGTCGGGATGTTCGAATATGACCGTGGTGTGGCGCTGGTACATATCGATGATGCGGCGCGCCTGCTCCGGCTGCAAGACAGCGTCACCGGCCTGCGACTGAGGCTGGATGATGTATTCGACGCACCGACGGTCAGCCGGCAGCTGTATGACAGGCTGCAGGGTGACTACCTGATCGAGGACTGGACCCGGCGCCATGCGAATTTTTTCCGGGCGGTCAAGACTGAAAAGCGCGTGATGTTCATTATTCTTACGCTGATTGTCGCGGTTGCCGCATTCAATATCGTGTCCACCCTCATTATGGTAGTCACGGACAAGCGCGCGGATATTGCGATCCTGCGAACACTGGGCGCGTCGCCACGTTCGATTATGCTGATATTCATCATCCAGGGAGTCGTTATCGGGGTACTGGGTACTGCCCTGGGGGTGGCGGGCGGGATCACGCTTGCGCTGAATATAGAGACCATCGTTCCGGCCATTGAGAGCTTCTTCAACGTGCAGTTCCTGTCCGCGGACGTTTACTACATCAGCGATGTGCCTTCCGAACTGCACTGGGATGATGTCTGGCGAATGGCCTCGGTTGCCCTCGGGCTGAGCCTGCTGGCGACACTGTATCCCGCCTGGCGTGCGGCGCGTACCCATCCGGCGGAGGCATTGCGTTATGAGTAACGTGATCGAGTGCCGCGGTCTGGTGAAAAGTTTTCAGGAGGGCAGGGAGGCCCTGCAGATTCTCAGGGGTATCGACCTGGCCGTGGCAGCGGGTGAACAGGTGGCCATCATGGGCGCATCAGGCAGCGGCAAGAGTACCCTGCTGCACCTGCTCGGCGGCCTCGATGAACCGACGGCCGGCACCATTGCCATCGATAGCCAGCCGATTGCCGGGCTGACGGCCCGGGCACTTGGCGCTTTGCGCAACAGGGCGCTGGGTTTCGTCTATCAGTTCCACCACCTGTTGCCGGAATTCAGCGCGCTCGAGAACGTCGCCATGCCGTTGCTGGTCAGGGGTGTGCAGCCGGCAGCGGCGTCGCAGCAGGCTGCCGCTATGCTGGAGCGGGTCGGTCTCTCCGCACGCCTGACACACAAGCCGGGTGAACTGTCCGGCGGCGAGCGGCAACGCGCGGCCGTCGCGCGCGCGCTGGTGACAAACCCGCGTTGCGTGATAGCGGACGAACCCACCGGCAACCTCGATCAGCACAACGCCGTGCAGGTCTACGGTCTGATGCTGGAACTGAATCAGGCGCTGGATACCAGCCTGCTGGTGGCTACGCATGATCCGTCTATTGCCGCGAGCATGGACCGGATTGTTTACCTGGAAGACGGACACCTGCGGGACAACGACCAATAATTTAATCAAGACGGATTATATTATGTTCAGGGAAGAACATGATTTTACTAGCAGTTTCCTTTTTTGCAGGCATCCTGGTTCTGTACCTGCAGGCGGTTTTGCCAGGCATTCCCACCCTGGCACTGGCAGTTGCCACATTGCCCGGGCTGTCCGTGCGGCGCTGGCGACCGCTCGCAGTCTTCGCCCTGGGTTTCCTGTGGGCAACCGGTCACGCATATTTTCTGAGCGCGCAGGGTATCCCCGAACGACTGTCGGGCAAGACCGTCCTCATTGAAGGTACGGTCGCAGAGCGGCCGGTGGCACGGGCGGAACGGCGGTCACGGTTTCTGTTGCAGGCCAGGCGGCTGCACAACGGGTCGGACTGGCAACCATTCGACGTGCGGGTACGGCTGGACTGGTACGGTGAACATCCCGCTGTGGCGGCCGGGGAACACTGGCAGCTCGCCGTGCGCCTGAAACAGCCCGCTGGCTATGCCAATGCAGGCGGGTTCGATTACGAGTTGTGGCTGTTTCAACAGCGCATTCGTGCCAGCGGCTATGTGCGCACCGATAACCGCAACCGGCGCATCGATGCCGGCCACGTTACCCCGATCGCCGCGCTGCGCAACCGCCTGGCTAGCTCGATCGAAACACAGGCCGGCGGCTTGCCGTCGATGGCGCTGGTGCAGGCGCTGACGATCGGGGAGCGCGCCCGCATCAGCAGTGAGCAGTGGCAGGTGCTGCGCGCAACCGGCACCAGTCACCTGATGGCCATTTCCGGTTTGCATATCAGCCTGGTCGCCGGACTGGTCTTCTGGTGTATGCGGTCTGCCTGGTCGGCTTCCTCCGCCTTGTCCCTGCGCGTACCGGCCGTGCGCGCCGCTGCCGTTGCAGCCCTGCTCGCCGCGCTGCTGTATGCACTGCTGTCGGGATTCGCCATCCCGGCGCAACGTGCGCTGGTCATGGTCAGCGTGCTGATGCTCGCTATCCTGTCAGGTCGCCGGGTGTCGTTTGCGTCTGTCATCGGCATGGCCGCCGTGGTCACATTGCTGCTCGATCCCGCATCCTTGCTGTCTGCCGGGTGGTGGCTGTCGTTCTGGGCGGTCAGTGCGATCGCCTGGTTCACGGTCGGTCGCGAGGGAGTGGCGCAGGGCACGCGGCGCTGGCTGTTCATGCCGGTGGTGCTGGCCGTGTGCATGGCGCCGATGCTGTTGTTGTTCTTTCAGCAGGTATCGCTGGTCGCACCGCTGGCGAACATCGTCGCTGTCCCGTGGGTCAGTTTCCTGGTGGTCCCGCTGGCGCTTGCCGGTGCCATGCTGCATGGCCTGAGCGAGGCGGCCGGTCTGGCGGTGATGCAGGCCTCGGCCTGGCTGCTGGATCTGCTGTGGTACGGGCTTGAATGGCTGGCAGCCGCCCGCTTTTCCCTGCTCGACTGGCCGCAACCCGCACCCTGGGTGCTGCTTGCGGCCTCGATCGGTGTGGCCGTACTGTGTATGCCGCGCGGCGTGCCCGGTCGCTGGACGGCTGCCTTGTTATTATTGCCGCTGTTGTTTTCAGCGCGCCCGCAGCCGGCTTACGGTGAGGTATGGATGACCCTGCTGGACGTCGGTCAGGGGCTGGCGGCCGTTGTCAGGACGGCCACGCATACACTGGTCTATGATGCCGGTCCGGCGTTTGGCGAGGATTTCGATACCGGCCGTGCCGTCATCGCCCCGTACCTGCGCTACCTGGGTGTGCGCCGCATCGATCGCCTGGTCATCAGCCACGGCGACAATGATCACATCGGCGGTGCCCGCTCGCTGCTGCGGATGTTTCCGGTTGACGGCATTTTGACCAGTGTGCCGGCCGCGTTCGCCGGGGAGCGGACGCAACAGTGCACCCGCGGTCTGCGCTGGTCATGGGACGGGGTTGAATTCGCGCTGCTGCACCCGGCGGGTGATGATGATTACCACGGCAATAATACCTCCTGTGTACTGCGTATCGTCATCCCCGGCGGTCAGAGCCTGTTGTTGCCCGGCGATATCGAGCAGTCGGTGGAGCGTGATCTGCTGCGGCGCGAGGGTGATGACCTGGCCAGCACGGTGCTGGTCGTCCCGCACCATGGCAGCAGGACCTCTTCCACGGCTGCGTTCATCGAGGCCGTGGATCCCGCGATAGCGCTGCTACCGGCCGGTTACCGCAACCGTTACCGCTTTCCGCACCCGGAAGTGGTCGGTCGCTATACCGGACACGGCAGCCAGCTGCTGGCGACCGGACAATCGGGCGCCGTCACCGTCAGGTTGTCGCCGCGCAGCGCCCGTCCGCAGGTCACCCGTTTTCGCCGGTCATGGCCGCGCCTGTGGCGGCGGCCGGAGCCGGTCGCCACGCAGTTTGGCTATTGACGCAAATACAGTATGATTCTCCGGTCACGATTGCTGGCAGACAACAAAGGACGGTGATACGGTGCTGGAACTGGTGAAAGCGGGCGGCTGGCTGATGCTGCCCATCATTGTATGTTCGGTCATCGCGGTAGCCATTATCGCGGAACGGCTCTGGTCGCTGCGATTGCGGCGGGTACTGCCCAAACACCTGGTCGCACAGGTGTGGCGCTGGGAAAAAATCCACCAGCTCAACGACGAACACATGCGCGAGCTGCAGGCCAGCTCACCTCTCGGCTCGATCCTCGCCGCGGGTATTGTCAACCGCCGCCAGGACCGGGCGGTGATGAAAGAGAGTATCGAGGATACCGGGCGCCATGTCGTGCACGAACTCGAGCGCTACCTGAATACCCTGGGCACCATTGCCGCCATCACCCCGTTGCTCGGCCTGCTCGGCACCGTGATCGGCATGATCAAGGTGTTCTCGACCATCACCACGCAGGGTGTCGGCAATCCGGGTGCCCTGGCGGGTGGTATCTCTGAAGCCCTGCTGACGACTGCCGCCGGCATGTCGGTCGCCATCCCGACCCTGATGTTTTACCGCTACTTCAGGGGGCGTGTCAGGATGCTGGTCCTGCGCATGGAGCAGGAGGCCATGCTGATGGTCGAGATCATGCACGGGACCCGCAAGTCAGGGGGTGACAAACCGTGAACCTGCAACCGGGTGACTCTGACGAACCGGATGTCAACCTGACACCGCTGATCGATGTCGTCTTCCTGCTGCTGATTTTCTTCATGGTATCGACGACTTTCGAGCACCAGTCCCGCATCCAGGTTGAACTGCCCGAGGCCAGTGCGGAACCGATCACGCCGGAAGCCGAGTCACTGGAAATCATTGTCGATGCCCAGGGCCGGTATTTCATTGGCGAGGAGCAGGTCGTCAATACACAGCTGAAGACGCTGAAGGGCGCCATCGCGAAAGTGATCGGTGATCGTACCGACATGCCGGTTATCGTGCGGGCAGATGCAAACTCGCCGCACCAGTCCGTTGTGACAGTGCTCGATGCCACCAGTCAGCTCGGCCTGACGCGGATATCGCTAGCGACCACCAAGGCTGCCGGGGACTAGACCCGGTCCGTCCCGCGCGGGTGCATCCCGAATGAAGCGGCTGGATTACCACTGGTATGCGCGCAGTCCCTGGCTGTTGCTGCTGACACCCCTGTCCCTGCTGTTTCGAATCGCGGTCCGCCTGCGCAGGGTTGCCTATCGCCGCGGGCTGCTGCGCAGCCGCCGGGCAGCGGTGCCCGTTATCATGGTTGGTAATATCACGGTCGGCGGGACCGGCAAGACCCCGCTGGTCGCCTGGCTGGCACGTTATCTGCGCGACAAGGGTTACCGGCCCGGGATTATCGCGCGCGGATACGGCGGCACGGCGAGCCAGTGGCCACAGCAGGTTCGTCCTGACAGTGATCCGGGAACGGTGGGTGACGAGGCCGTTATGCTCGCCGGGCGAACACACTGTCCGATGGCGGTGGGGCCGGACCGGGTTGCCGCCGCAGACGCACTGGTGCAACACAGCGACTGTGACATAATCATCAGTGACGATGGTTTGCAGCATTACGCGCTGCGGCGCGACATAGAGATTGCCGTCATTGACGGGGTACGCCGGTTTGGCTCCGGCTTCATGTTGCCGGCGGGACCCTTGCGCGAGCCCGTCTCCCGTCTCGACGAGGTCGACCTGGTGGTCGTGAACGGCCTCGGTGCAGGCAGGGAACACCCGATGCGCATGTTCACCGGCGATGCGTACCGGTTGTCGGACGGGTCCCGGCGCAAGTTGTCCGGCTTCCAGTCGGAACCGGTGCACGCGGTTGCCGGGATCGGCAATCCGCAGCGGTTTTTTCGTGCCCTGCAGCAAGATCTGCGTATGCTGGAGGTGCATGAATTTCCCGATCACCATCGTTTCCGGGCTGAAGATATTGCCTTCGGCGATGGCCGGACGATTCTTATGACGGAGAAAGATGCGGTAAAATGCCGCTACTTTGCCGGCGAGGATGTCTGGTATGTGCCGGCTGAAGTGGATATGAAAGCGGCATTCAGTGACCGGCTGGATGAATTGCTCGAACAGCGGGTTCGGACCGGGTCCCGGGACCGGCCGGCCTCACTGGAACTCACTGGAGACTGATGTGGACAAGAAGTTGCTTGAGATACTGGCATGTCCCGTGTGCAAGGGGCCGCTGCTGTACAGGAAGGGGGAGCAGGAACTCGTCTGCAAGGCGGACCGGCTGGCATTCCACATAGAGAATGATATCCCGGTCATGCTGGCGAACGAGGCACGTGCCATCCCGGCTGAAGAAGAAATCTAGGGCAGACGTCCATGCCGGAGGGGTCCTTCAAGGTCGTAATACCCGCGCGCTACGCTTCGACCCGCCTGCCGGGCAAGCCGCTGTTGCCGCTGGCGGGCAGGCCGATGCTGCAGCATGTGTACGAGCGGGCCATGCAAAGCGGTGCCGACGAGGTCGTGATAGCAACCGATGATCGGCGTATCGAGTCCGCGGCGGGGGATTTCGGTGCCGTGACCTGCATGACGGCCGTAACCCATACCTCGGGTACCGAGCGCATTGCAGAAGTCGCCACGAAGTCCGGCTGGACCGATGACTGTATCGTCGTCAACCTGCAGGGGGACGAACCGCTGATGCCGCCCGCACTGATCAGCCAGGTCGCGGCGGGTCTGGCGCAGCACGACGACGCCGTGGTTGCCACGCTGGCCTGCCCGCTGACGGACAGGCAGGAGTGGCAGGATCCCAACGTGGTCAAGACCGTGCTTGACCGGGACGGTTATGCCCTGTATTTCAGCCGTGCACCCGTACCGTATGACCGTGACGGCGATGCCGATGCCGGGCAAGCGGCACTGCGCCACCTGGGCCTGTATGCCTATCGGGTCGACTTCCTGCAGGCCTACGGCACGCTTGAACCGTCGCCGCTGGAGCGGATCGAGAAACTGGAGCAGTTGCGGGTCCTCTGGCATGGCATGAGGATCCATGTGGGAATAGCACAGCAACGACCCGGCCCGGGTGTGGACACGCAGGCGGATCTCGAGCGGGTTAGCCTGTTGCTCGGCGGCTAGGCCGTCACGGCGCGACCGGGCATTCACTTGCCGGCGGCGAGTGCAGCATTGATATAGTCATCGAGCAGGTTGAAATCCGGCTTGCGCATGCCCGTGTACTGGATACCGATATGGAAGCTGTCCTGCGCGAGCCGTTCCGAGTGTATCACCTGGGCGGTGAGTTGCAGTTCCGTCTCGGGCTGTTCGTCCGGTTGCAGGGAAAACTCCACGCCCACGATCACATCGATGACCTGGCCGGGCGTCCGCTGCTCGGCCGGAATGATGGCCTCGTAGGTTTCCAGGTTGCATGCCAGACGCAGGCCACCGGCGGACAGGTTGATGATGGTCCCCTCATACTGCCGGGCACCCGGCAGACCCAGTCGACAGGGAATCTCCGTGTCGATCCGATCGTGTTTCCTGTCCAGTGCAAAATGCTGTTTATCCATTGCGCTCGGTATTGGCCGGGGGCGTGCATGCCGCGCTTCAGCCTGGTGGTACTCGCGTGCGACAAACCGTGCCGTTATAATGCCAAGACTACCAAAAACCGGTCAGCCACGTCGCGGGCCGGCTTTTACTGACCTGAATGCCGCGCTGACAGCATGCCGGGTCGGCGGATTACCGGCAATAAGATGATTTCTCAGTATGGATACCGTAAAAGTCTTGTTTGTTTGCATGGGCAATATCTGTCGCTCGCCGACCGCCCAGGGTGTATTTGAAAAACTGGTCAACGAGCACGCGCTCGCCGAACGGATTGTAATCGATTCGGCCGGTACCCACGCCTACCATATCGGCGACGTGCCTGATGCCAGGGCCACGGCAGCAGCCATGCGGCGCGGCATCGATCTCAGCTCACAGCGGGCACGGCGTGTCAGTCCGGCTGACTTCGACCAGTTTGACTACGTGCTGGCGATGGACACCAGCAATTATGCCGACCTGTCTGACCTGTGCCCGCCCGAGCAGAGTCCGAAACTGCAACTGTTCCTCGAGTTTGCCTCGGTCCCCGGCACCAGGGAGGTTCCGGACCCCTATTACGGCGGGGCCACCGGATTCGAACGCGTCCTGGACCTGATCGAGGAAGCCTCCGCCGGGCTGCTGGTAACGATCCGCCGTCAGCACGGCCTGTAAATACGGCCACTTGCAGCAGGCACGCCCCGGCCTGCCGTGGGCGGTGTCATTCCGCGGGCGCGTTTTCCTTGACCGCGGGTTGCGCGTCCTTGCCTGCTGACGGCGTGCCGCCCCTGTTCCCCGTACTCTCGTTCGACGTTACAGCCGGCTTGTCGACCACCGCTGGCGGCGCCGTGGCCGGTGCAGTGCCGGC
>JABDRC010000103.1 GCA_013041945.1 Halobacteria archaeon | reverse complement strand
CCCATGATCTCGGGAAAGTAGTATTTCCCGGTCGCCCCGGACGTGTGATTGAAGACCAGTCCTGATGAGCGGGCCATATCCTCGAAAACCGGCGCCGACGATTGACCGGAACCAGTAGCCGACGGATCATCACCGCAACCAGTTCCTGCCATGGCGAGCAGGAAAGCGATCGGAATAGCGGTGTGGCGACGGCGATCAGTCGCGAGTTTGTTTTCAAGTGCAAAGCTCATCCAGGACATACTAACAGCGCGGTTGGCCCATGGCACCATTCGCATTTTCCTGATAGTCCGGAGACACTCACAGCAAGGATAAAAGCCCTGTCCCTCAAGATCACCACTTGCCTACCGACTATCTTTGGGTCCTGATTGCTTCCGGGGCTTGCCGAAATCTGCCGCCCTTGCACAAGAATCAACTGACAGCTCTCACTCCCCTCCGGGTCTCCAGTTCCAGACGGATTTCGTGGGCCTTTTGCTCCGAGAGATCGTAGCGGCTCATGACAGCCATGGCGATTAGTGTTCCCGTGATGGGAACCAGGATATATGCAAGCCTGAGACCGCTCAGGGCTTCAGGGGTTTGTACGGCGACGTCCTGGTCGAAACCAACGAGTTTGAGTATCAGGCCACTCAACAAGCCGGCAATGGCAAAGCCGAATTTCACCATCCACCAGTAGATCGCTGCAAACGTGCCTTCAGTGCGTGTACCGGTGTTGAGTTCATCGAGATCACACACGTCCGCGGTCATGGACATCATCAGGGTGAACAAGCTGCCGATGCCAAAGGCAAACAAGGGCAGCGGCAGAAACATCATCTGCGGATTCTCGGGCTGGAAGCACCACCAGAACATGGCGTAACCCACCAGTGAAATCATCTGTGCCAACAGGAAGGTATTCCTTTTGCCGATTCTCTGCGAAATGAAGGTAATGACAGGAATGACCAGGAAGGTGGTGCACAGTGCACTGATCGAACCAAACCAGGCGGGCCAGGTGCCTGCAACCGCTGCATCACCCGCGTTCATGTAGTAGACAATGATGAAGAAGGAAAATCCGGCCACGGTATTGAAGGCATTGAAAACGAAAAAGGTCGCGATACATAGCTTGACGAACGCTTTGTTCTTGAAGGCCTGGACAAATCCCTGGAAGAATTTGCCAAGGTTTTCCCCAAAGTTTACGCGTGTCAGCTTCAGTATGTGGTCGGGATCAACCGGCTGTGTCTTGCAGAACAGGGCAGGTACGATGGCCAGGCACAGGCAAAACAATCCCACCCATATGGACAGCGTGCGTGCCCCGGCATCGGGTGTGGCAAAGATGTCAGGATCGTAAATCATCACCCAGAACCAGGGTACGATGACCCAGGCCCATTGCCCGATCCACTGCGCCACGGCCATCAGGCGGGTGCGCTCGTGAAAATCGTTGCTCATCTCGTAACCCATTGCGACATAGGGTGTTGAGAAAATTGTAAGCCCCAGGTAGAAGACAATCGATGTCAGAAGAAAATAGGTAAAGTTGAAGGCCTCGCTGTTCTCCGGATAGACCTGCCACATGATCATGTAGAATGTGCCGGCAATGATTGCCCCGATGAAAACATAGGGCCGACGGCGGCCCCATTGCGAATTGGTATTGTCCGACAGAAATCCCATGATCGGATCGGTGAGGGCATCAAACAGACGCGGAAGGAAAAACAGAAGTCCCCACAGTATCGGGTCCATCCCCAGACCCTTCACCAGGACGACCATGAAAATGGCCAGGGCAGCGGGAAACATCTGGTTGCCCAGCATGCCGGCCCCAAAGGCGATTTTCTGGCCCAGCGGGATTCTGTCTTCAGGTGCCGTGGTGTAGTGTTTTTCGTTCATGAATACTCCACGTTTTGACACCCGAATCGGAAGGTTGCAGTAGTGCTAATTTTTTGGGAGCGGACCTTTAAGCATGTTCAGCCTCTGCAGGTACCAGTGGATACTGCGATGTTTCAGCCAGCACTGCCTCGGCAGCCTGGCTGCGGGTATAGAAACAGCCGTCACGGACAAAGCCGGCTACGACCGAGTGCTTGATGGCGGTCGCTTTAAAAGTCTCGTCGCGTGCGACTATCCAGCATTCGGGAAGTCCCTCGATCAGGTGCATGGGTGCGGGCTGGCCGTTCAGGTAACGCGAGATTTCCACCCGCCCCGTTATCGAATCGCAGAAGGCCGGCCTGAAGCCATGGCAACGGTTTTCATCGCTTACACCGGGTGTGCCGGAAAATGCCAGGTTCTCTTGCTTGAGACTGGCCTCTGTGAACAACCTGATCATCGCCTGGCCCACGGTGTTGTTTGATATTTGTTCGTTTTTATCACTACGTTCAGCTGTGCCTGTTGCTGGAATGGATAGAAACAGCCTCTCGTATATAGCTATATAGCAGATAAGCATGCTATATAGCAACTACCTCCGCGCCTGACATGTATGCTATTGAATTTATTGGTTAATAAAAGTTGTCCGGGCACATTATTATCTATTTCAGCAGTCGATGTACTCCGCTACCCTGGACTTCGTCACTGGCTCCGGGCTTTTCTTTGTTCGAGTTCGATCTCGATCTGTCGAACCTGGCTGTCGCTCAAACTGTAGAGAATGAGAACGAGGGCATTCATGATCGCAAAGCATGCCGGTATTACGGTAAACATCATGCGTATGCCGAGCAGGGAAGTTTCTGTCTGGTCCATATTCGCGACGAAACCAACCAGGCCCAGTACCCAGCCCGAGAGCCCGCCACCCAGAGTGAGGCCAAACTTCTGTGCGAATTGTGCCCCGGAGAAGACCAGCCCGGTTGTGCGACGGCCATACTTCCATTCTCCATAGTCAGCAACATCCGCATACATCGCCCAGACCAGGGCAGGGGTGGGCCCCACGATAAATGTCCCCACGATATTGACCGCCATCATCGTCCAGTACTGGTCCGGTGGTATGAAAAAGAAGATGATCATCGATACAGCATTCAGCAGGCTGAGCCAGATCATCAACGATTTCTTTTCAAAGTATTTCGTGAAGAGCTTGGTACAGGCAACGCCGAGAATCAAAGCCAGCATGCCGGTGGTCAGGAACAGCGTGGTGCGGTCCATGAACAGAAAATACGAAGACCCGTCGTCGCCATAGTAATATTTGAAAAAGTGCACTGTAACGGCATTCTTCACCGCCACATTGGCCAGGGTGAATATGGCTGCGAAAAACAGTACGAGCCAGGGACGATTCGAAAACAGAAACTTCACATCCTGTTTCAGGTTCGATTTCTGGTCTGCCGGAATCCGGACCCTCTCCCTGGTTGTAGCAAAGGTGTACCAGAACAGGATTACGGAAATTACAGCGAACAGCGCCATGGTTGTGCTGAATCCCTGTGCCTCGTTGCCGTCGCCGAAATACTTTATCAGCGGGCGTACCATCATGGATATCAGCAGCCCGCCGCCGAACGCACACACAAAGCGGTAGCTCGACAGGATCGTTCGCTCGCGCGAGGAGGGCGTCATCACGCCCATCAGGGCCGAGTAGGGAACATTGATCGCCGTGTAGATCATCATCATCAGGGTGTAGGTCACCCAGGCATAGACCAGTTTGCCCGACTCGCCCAGGTCGGGGTTGGCGAACATAAGGTATCCCAGGATTCCGTAGGGAACGGCTATCCATAGCAGATAGGGTCTGAACTTCCCGTAGCGCGTCTGGGTACGGTCGGCAATGATTCCCATCAGCGGGTCATTCACCGCATCCCACAACTTGGTCACGAAGAACATGGTCCCCACGGCTGCCGCCGAAATGCCGAACACATCGGTGTAGTAGTAAAGCAGGAAAATATTGAATGTCTGGAAAAAGAAATTCGAGGCCGTGTCGCCCAGGCCGTAGCCCAGCTTCTCTTTGAACCGCAGATGGTTGTTATTCCCGGACATGGCTAATTCCTGTCTTGAGTGTTAAACGTTTAAACCCGGTATCCCGCGTTGACATTCAATACGACGGTGTATAACAGGGGCCTCGTTCGATTGGTCTATTCAGAAAACAACCGGCTTCTTCCCAGCACCAGCTCGATCCGGCGGATACGACCGCTGCGCGTGAACAGCTCGGTGCTCAACCCGGCTGGCAGGGACAGTCCCTCCAGGCTCTCCTGACTGTCATCATCCAGGACAACGCTCACACCCGGCACGGCCGAATCGTCCAGGCGATAAACAAACGGCACCTGACACCAGGTAAAGGCCAGCCCTGATTCCGGTACGCTGAGCTCCTGCCACTGATCATCCACGTCCAGGAAGCGAAAGGCTTGCGGGCCCGTAACAAACTCGCGCGTCCGCAGCAGGCCCGGCTCGAATCGAACCGCGCCCCCGTTGACACGCAACCCCAGCTCGCCAAAGCGGGTCAGGACCTCTTCCTTGACCTGGCCGGTCATGCCGGGCTGCTGTGCGCCGGCGTGTTTGGGGGTGTGGGAGTAGGGGTCCGTCGGGAAAGCGCCGTATTCCACGGGGGTCTTGTTGAATCCGATCCCCTTGCGTACGCGGTAGTAAAGATGGCCAAGGCGATGGCAGGTTTCTTCATCCGCGCCCTGTGAGCGCGCAGCAAAGAAGTTCTCCTGCACTGCCAGCAGCAACTTGGAGACCATGTGCCAGTAGACGCAGCCCAGTCCTTCAAAACCGAACATGCCGCCGGAACGCCCGGTGAATGCCTTGTGGTTGAATACCTGCTCGTAGAGTGCCAGCAATGGCTGGCGAGCCTCCTCGAGCTCTGCGCCATAGGACTGCACCAGTGTGTCCAGCTGTGCATTGAGATCGTTCACATTGCGGAAATCCGCATTAAAACGATAGCCACCGTCGGCATCGCGGACAACGATATGCTCCTCACCCTGTTCCAGCAAACGTTCGAGCAGGGGTATCGCCGCTACCGCTTCTGCGGGTATCAGGTTCTTTTCCAGAAAACCGGGCAACCGGCGATCCGGATACAACATGAAGCTTTGTTGGTCGTCCCGGTAAATATCACTCTCGAACAGGGTTTCGAGCACCTCGACAGCCCTGGCCGGCGCTATGGCGCCGGAGCTGAGTGCGGCCACCTGGCCTTCGAGCATGGTATAGAGTCTGCCGATTCCGATGGCTTCCGGTTTGATGTGCAGCAGGTTATAGGCGTGGTACAGGCCGTCTTCGCGCACGTTGCACTGGATGCTGTGATCAACGACGGCGAGGGCATCGGCCAGCATGGCGGTGACCTGGTCCAGTGGCTGGCGCGCCTTGCCGGAGAACGACTCCTGTTCATAAACCGTCTCCCGGTAACGGGAAGCCGCCTGTCCGAGTTCGGCCAGTAACTGGTATTTCAGCCTGTCGCTGACCGGCCCACTTTGCAGTCGTGGACGAACCTTGCTCAAGGCCGTCGCGGTTTCAGTCAGCCACAGGTCGACTTCCCGGGACAGGCTGATCGAACCCGATTCCTCCGCCAGTAACTGTTGCAGGAACATGATGTAGCGGCGCATGTAGTACAGGGTCACCATGGACAGCCCCTGGCCTACCAGCGCATTGTTGGCATCATTCCATTCCGGGCGCTGGGTGTTGAGCCAGATGCCGGCATCGATTACAAGGTTGCCCAGTTTGCTCAGCAGCGTCACCAGCAGTTTCTCGAGCAGGTTGACCTGGTACACCTCGCCATTGTTATCTTCCACCAGTTTGCCATCGGCGCCCCGGTAAGCCACCCGTTGATCGATCCGTTCTGCCAGCTGCTCGTCATACTCGACGGTACTCTTGGCATTTGCCAGCAAGGCATCGAACGGCTTGATCCGGTAGGGTACGTTCGCGTAGCTGAAGACGGGCTGGTGCAGCAGGGTGCCAAGGCGCTGCGGGTGAAACTGCCTGGAGAGTTCCAGCAATTTCAGGAGATAGATGACCTGGTGATCGCCCCAGTAGCCGATATAACTCCACGGGTCATCGGGATCCTCGACTTCCCAGTCGATGCCTTCCTTGGTAATCCGGTAAGGGTTGTAGCCATCCACTGTCGAGGCGTTGACGAACTTGGCAATCATGTTTTCGATAAACTCCGGATAGCTGAAGGCCAGGGCCTCCCAGTTCTGGAAAATATCGCGCCAGTTGCCCTCATAGGAGAGCAGGTGGTTACCCTGTTCATCCCTGAGTTTGATTGAAAACTGGTTCCAGGGCCGGCTGGGATCCCCATGCCGGCGACCGAAGATTATGGGCAGATACTCGTGTGCCAGACGCTCCAGCTGGGGATCGTCCTGCTCCCTGATCGTAGCTGACAGCTGGCTGAATTCCAGCTGCCCGGGCAACGTGTCGAACATTGCCGCGTGGCGCTGATACACGGTGCGGTTGAACATCCCGATGGTGTTGCTGAAGTCCCTTGATGACACCTTGTACTGGTTGTCGAAGATGCCTCCGCGCAGGATATTGAACAGCACATTGGCATAATGGTGTGTGGAGACATTCTCCTCGGCAGTGGCCTGGAGGGCATCTCCACGCGCCATGATGCGCGCCAGCTCATCCGTGCCCTGGTCCACAGAACTGGCAATGGCTTCGCCCAGTGCGGCCGGGTCACCGAGCTGACGGCGCAGGCTGACCACCTGCGCCTGGCTCTGCTCGACGTCGGCTACCAGCCGCCAGCGCCGGGAGTTCCGCGGTGCCAGGTCCAGCGACACGTTGACCAGGTAGGCCCCGCGAATGCCGCGCTTGTGAACTTCCTGCTCCATTGGTACACCGCGGCGAAAGTTGCCCAGTTTGTTCGAGGAGAGCAGCACTTTTTGTCCTTCCAGGCCAAGACAAAAGACCGTAGTGGCCTTGAGCGACTCGCAGGGTTCGGCCCGATCGGTGATGCCGGAGTTGAGCGTGAAATATGCCAGGCCCGTCTCCTCGTCCAGTTCGGCCCACTTGTATGCGTCCACCAGGTTGCTGACGTTTGTCTGGGCAAAGCGCGGCGTACCTGCCGGGAGGATATGCTGTAATCCATCGACCAGTTCCACGCCGAGGTTCTCCTGGCCAAGGTTTTCCAGTTCACATTGTCGTGCAAAGCCGTAGGCGCCGCAGGTAACCCAGCAATAGCGGAATGCCAGGTCCAGGTCATGATTGATTTCCTCGAAGCACAGCTTGTTACCCGGGATGTTTTTATACAGGTTGCGGGTCGTTGCGTAGAGGCCGTCATGTTCTTTATTGAACGGTTCCCACTCGTACCTGTGATTGTCTATAACAGTGCTGACCAGCGTCTTGCTGCCGGTATGCGGAGTGCTCTCGTGAATCTTGTCGACCGTGATGTACGGGAACAGTGCCATCTCGGGCGATACCCGGCCGGCCGTCAGTCCGCCGGTTGAAGAAATGAATAACCAGTGATCGGAATTCGATACGATGCTGATAAAAAACGGGGCAATTTTATTAACGTTATGGATCGCGTAGAAACGCTCACCGTCAAGGGTTAAAAACTCGCCGGACACGCTGTTATCGTCAACACTTGACATATTCATGGTCTGCTTCGCTCTGATTCGGTCAACAAAATTACCGGGTGCCTGCCCTGATCGCTGGATTGATTGCGCGTGCTGTTCTGCACAAGAAGGCCGGCTGATAATCGATATTCACTTTTTCTGTTTCCGGTCCAGCATCTCCTGCGTAACCAGTACAATGCCACCCGATGTCACCCGGAAATGCCTTGCATCTTCGTCAGGGTCTTCTCCTATTACCGTGCCCTCCGGAAGTTGGCAACGACGGTCGATGATGGCGCGCCTTATACGGC
>JABDRC010000101.1 GCA_013041945.1 Halobacteria archaeon | reverse complement strand
CTACAACGGCGACATCACCATGGATGTACGCAAGAGCAAGCCGCGCCTGTCCGTCAACGAGCGTATTTCCGGCGTACAGGCCGGTCCGCTGTTGCTGGACCTCACCGGCAACGATCGCCTGCAGGGCAAGGCGGATGTGACGGCAAAATTCACGGCGACCGGGATCACGCCGGACGAGATCAAGCAGACGGTCAGTGGCCGGACGACGTTTTCGTTTTCCGAGGGTGCCGTCAAGGGTGTGAATGTCGCCTCTTTGATCCGCAAGGCCCAGGCCACGCTCAAGGGACAGCCGGCACCACCGGACGACCAGTCCAACCAGACGGATTTTGCCCTGCTCAAGGGTACGGCGAATGTGACCAACGGCCTGGTCACCAACGATGACCTGAACCTGCAGTCGCCGTTCCTGCGCATCACCGGCAAGGGGCAGACGCACCTGGCCAAAGAGACCATCGACTACACCCTGACGACCAAGCTGGTGGGTTCGCTGGAAGGACAGGGCGGCAAGTCGCTCGAGGAACTGAAAGGGGTGTCCATCCCCGTGCAGGTCGGCGGTACCTACAGCAAGCCGACCTACAGGCCGGACCTCAGTGCGGCGCTGTCAGACGCGGCCAAGGCCAAGGTGGAAGAGAAGGTCGAGGAGAAAAAGGAAGAGATCAAGGAAAAGATCGAGGAAAAAATCGAGAAAAAGATTGGCGACAAGCTGGGTGACGATTTGCTGAAGGGCATCTTCAAGTAGTCACTGCAGTTGCGATGAGAGGCCTGGTCGCGCTGATCCTGCTGGCGCCCGCACTTGCCGGTGCGGGCAGGATCCTGGATTCTTCGGTGACCCTTGAAGACGGCGTGTATGCCATCGCTGTCGATGCACGCATCATCGCCCCGCCGGATACCGTCTTCGGGTTCCTCACCGACTACAACCATCTTCCCGCGATCAATTCATCCATCCGGGAAAGCCGTGTCATCCATACCTATAACCCGGTGAAGCACCGGGTACGTACCACCATTCGTGCCTGCATCCTGTTTTTCTGTCGCAGTGTGCTGCAGGTGCAGGACATCGAACAACAAAACGAACACCTGCTGGTTGCGCATATCATCCCGGAGCTGAGTGATTTCAGGCAGGGCCGGGCCGAGTGGCGCCTGTCCGATGCGACCGGTGCGACCGACATGCATTTCACGGCGCGACTCGAGCCGGCATTCTGGGTGCCGCCTGTCATCGGTCCCTGGCTGTTCAGGCACAAGATCGTCAGTGAACTGCTGGAGAGCGCAGCGCACATGGAAACGGCCGCCCTGCAGGCATCCGGTCAGTGAAGGCGGCCGACTTCAGCCGGCAGGTGCTCGACTGGTACGCCGTGCATGGCCGCCGTGACCTGCCCTGGCAGCACCGGCCCGTGCCATACCGGGTGTGGGTCTCGGAGATCATGCTGCAGCAGACGCAGGTGGCCACGGTCATACCCTACTATGAGCGGTTCATGGAGCGCTTTCCTGATGTGGCCGCACTGGCCGGGGCGGAGCCGGACCAGGTGCTGCACCACTGGTCCGGGCTGGGTTATTACGCCCGCGCCCGGCACCTGCATGCCGCGGCAAAACAGATCGTCGACCGGCATGCCGGCCGCTTTCCGGAAGTCTACGACGAGGTTGTCGGCCTGCCCGGCATCGGGCGGTCGACGGCCGGCGCCATCCTGTCGCTGGCCTGCGGTCAGCACTTCCCGATCCTCGATGGCAACGTGAAGCGTGTACTGGCGCGGTTTCATACCGTCGATGGCTGGCCCGGCAACACGCGGGTCCAGAAGACGCTCTGGGAACTGGCGGACCGGTATACGCCACAACACGACGTCGCCGCCTACACGCAGGCAATCATGGACCTGGGTGCAACGGTCTGCACACGCACAAAGCCGGCCTGCAGTCGCTGTCCGGTGCAGGCCGGCTGTGCCGCCCTGGCAGCTGCCTGCCAGGCGGACTACCCGGCGCCCCGGCCGAAAAAGACCCTGCCGGTGCGCGAGGTGGCCATGCTGCTGATCGCCAATGACCGGCATGAGCTGTTGCTGGAGAAGCGCCCCCCGTCCGGCATCTGGGGCGGGCTGTGGGGCCTGCCGGAACTCGACAAGGACGCCGATATACAGCACTGGTGCCGGTCCGAACTGGGCCTGCAGGTAGTGCAGTCCCGTGAATGGCCGGTGCTGCGCCATACCTTCAGCCATTTCCACCTCGATATCATCCCGGTGCATGCCGAGGTCAGTGGCCAGCCCGACCGGGTAATGGAAGCGGGGCACCGGCTTTGGTATAAACCTGAGGGTAATGACGAGCGGGGGCTGGCGGCCCCGGTCGCGAAACTGATACAGCGCTTTGGCAACAGGACACGAGAGAGGAATCCATGACACGCACCGTACACTGCGTAAAGCTCGGCAAGGAAGCGGAAGGGCTGGACGCACCGACCTACCCGGGTGAACTGGGCCAGCGGATCTTCGACAATGTCTCGAAGGAGGCGTGGAAGATGTGGCTTGGCCAGCAGACCATCCTCATCAACGAGCATCGCATTACGCCGATCGATCCCGAGGCCAGGAAATTCCTGGAAACGGAAATGGAAAAATTCTTTTTCGGCGGCGGCTCCGAAATGCCCGGCGGTTTCGTCATGCCCGGCAAGCCGGATCAGTAATTCGCCAGGAAACCACACGAAAAATATATTGCTGAAACATGCATAACATTAATAACTGACAATACTGCGTACAGGATTGTGATGCATGTATTACTATTGTATCTCTCTGTTCCAGACTGGATCCCCGCCTGCGCGGGGATGACGAGAAATTAAAATATTACAGCTGTGAAATTCATAAAATGAAAGGCATCATCCTCGCCGGCGGCACTGGCACGCGCCTCTACCCGCTCACCCGCGCGGTCAGCAAGCAGCTCATGCCGGTGTATGACAAGCCGCTGGTCTATTACCCGCTGTCCACGCTGATGCTCGCCGGCATCCGGGA
>JABDRC010000092.1 GCA_013041945.1 Halobacteria archaeon | reverse complement strand
GTTCGGCATCACCATGGCGGAGGCCCTGATCGTGGGGTCTGCCATGTTTCTGCTGCTCAGTGTCGCCATGACGGTGGCTGCCATGGCGCGGCTGCGCTAGCGGGGAAGGTGTTACGCGGACCCTGCGCCTACAGCATGAATAGCGGCAGTCTCTGGGCATTCCCGGGGAAGCAGGTACACTAGGCACGATGAGCAGCCCGCACGCTTCGACCACCGGGGACATCCTCGATACCCTCCGGCGGGTGTTCGGTTATGCAGGCTTCCGCCCCCACCAGCAGGCCATTATCGAGGAGCTGATCGCGGGTCAGGATGCCTTCGTGCTGATGCCGACCGGCGGCGGCAAGTCGCTGTGTTACCAGATCCCCGCGCTGCATCGGGCGGGGGTGGGCCTGGTGGTGTCGCCGCTGATCTCGCTGATGAAGGACCAGGTGGATGCCCTGCAGGCCAACGGCGTGGCAGCGGCCTGCTACAACTCTGCGCTGGGCGCACAGGAGGCTCGCCAGGTGCTGGCCCGGCTGCACGCCGGTGAACTGGACCTGCTGTATGTGAGTCCCGAGCGGTTGATGAGTACCGGCTTCCTCGAACGGCTGGTGGAGATCGACATCGCCCTGTTCGCCATCGACGAGGCCCACTGTGTATCACAGTGGGGCCACGATTTCCGTCCCGAGTACCAGCAGCTGGGGGCGCTGCGCAGTCACTTCCCGCACATCCCGCTGGTCGCCCTGACCGCTACGGCCGATGCGCAGACCCGTGATGACATCGTGCACGTGCTGGGGCTTGGCGCGGGCGGGCGCCACGTCACCGGCTTCGACCGCCCCAACATCCGCTACACGGTGCTGGAGAAGCACAAGCCGTTCGAACAGTTGCTGCGCTTTCTGCAGGACCGCACGGACCAGGCCGGCATTGTCTATGCCCTCAGCCGCAAGCGGGTGGAAGAGGTGGCGGGCAAACTCCAGGCCCGGGGTATTCGTGCCGAGGCCTACCATGCCGGTCTGCCGGCCGCGCAGCGCAGGGGCGTGCAGGAGGATTTCCTGCGCGACGAACTGCAGGTGGTCGTCGCCACCGTGGCCTTCGGTATGGGTATCGACAAGCCCAATGTCCGGTTCGTCGTGCATTACGATCTGCCCAGACATATCGAAGGCTATTACCAGGAGACCGGCCGGGCGGGCCGCGATGGCCTGGAGGCGGAGGCCCTGCTGCTGTTCGGTGTCCAGGACGTGGCGACTGCCCGACGCCTGATCGAGAACAACGACAACGCCGCACAGAAACGCATCGAGGTGCACAAACTCAATGCCATGGTGGGGCTGGCCGAGAGTGTGACCTGCCGGCGCCGTGTGCTGCTCAACTACTTCGGCGAACGGCTGGAGCAGGATTGCGGCAACTGCGATGTCTGCCTGAATCCGCCGGAACAGTTCGATGCGACGGTGGATGCGCAGAAGGCGCTGTCCTGCGTCTACCGGGTCGGCCAGCGTTTCGGGGTCGGCTATGTCGTGGATGTGCTGCGGGGTGCCGATAACGAGCGCATTCGTGCATTGCATCACCAGCAGCTCTCCACCTATGGCCTGGGCAGTGACCGCAGCGAGCAGGAATGGACCTCCATCATTCGTCAGCTCATTCATCACGGCTATCTGCTGCAGGACATTGCCAACTATTCCGTGCTGAAGCTGACCGATGCCGCGCGGCCGTTGTTGCGCGGCGAGCAGACCCTGCGGCTGGCCAAACCGCGAATTCGTGAAAAGACCAGGAAAAAGCGCCCGCGGGGGGATGCCGCTCACGGGCCCTACGACGAGGCCCTGTTCGACCAGCTGCGCGAACTGCGCAAGCGGCTCGCCGCTGAACAGGGTGTGCCGCCCTATGTCGTGTTCGGTGATGCCAGCCTGATACAGATGGCGCGGGACAAGCCGGCGGATGAAGCGCAACTCCTGAATGTCACGGGAGTGGGTCAGCACAAGCTGGCCAAATACGGCAGCGATTTCCTGAACAGCATTGCGCTGTATGGCGTTGAGCACGCGGGCAATTGATCCACATGCGCTGTCCGTTGTGTCGTCTCGCGGTCATGCGCGATGAGTAATCAGGCAGTTCCTGCACAGGCAATCGGTTGCGGCCTCTTGAATTTTCCGAATTTGCCGCCATTGTAAGTATGAATACAGGTCGGGATTATCCGGTTGCCGGTATGGTCTGTCTGCTGTCGCAGGTTATCATCGGCAACCGTGGTAGACTGTTCACTGCCATGTACACCTTTCATGCGAGACCCTGATGATTGAATCCATACTGAATTTCCTCGGCGCGGGCGGTATTGCGCAACTCTCTATCGGCGAGCTGCTGCTGACCGGCCTGGTACTGACACAGGTGACTATTGCCGGCGTCACCATCTACCTGCACCGCCACCAGGCGCACCGGGCACTCGACCTGCACCCGGTTGTTGCCCACTTCTTCCGCTTCTGGCTGTGGATGACGACCGGTATGGTGACCCGGGAGTGGGTGGCCATACACCGCAAGCATCACGCCAAATGCGAGACGCCGGAAGATCCGCACAGCCCCCAGGTGCTGGGGATCGGGAAAGTAATGTGGCAGGGGTCCGAGCTGTACCGGGAGGAGGCAGGCAAGCGCGATACCCTGGAAAACTATGGTCACATGACGCCGGACGACTGGCTGGAACGGCATGTCTATACACCCTTTCCGTATATCGGTGTCAGCCTGATGATGTTGATTGATATCGCACTGTTCGGCATGGCCGGCCTGGTGCTGTGGGCGGTGCAGAAGGCGTGGATCCCGTTCTGGGCGGCGGGTGTGATCAACGGCATCGGCCACTACTGGGGCTACCGTAATTACGAGACGGCGGATGCCGCACGCAATATCCTGCCGTGGGGCCTGATCATCGGGGGTGAAGAGCTGCATTCCAACCACCATGCCTTCCCGGCCTCGGCGCGCTTTTCCAGCAAGTGGTGGGAGTTTGACCTTGGCTGGGCCTATATCCGCCTGTTGTCCCTGCTGGGGCTGGCGAAGGTCAGGCGGGTCGCGCCACAGCGGGCGCTGGTCCTGGATGGCAAGGATACCGTTGACCTGGAAACCGCGCGTGCCGTGGTGCGGAGCCGTATGTACGTCATGGCCAGTTATGCACGCGAGGTCATCCGTCCGGTGCTGCGCCAGCAACGCAAGCACTGTGACAGCTCGTGCAAGCAGGCCCTGCGCCGCGCACGCGGTTTGTTGACCCGCGATACCGCGCTGATCAATGGACGTGCACGTGAACGGCTGGAGCAGATCCTGGCGCGCTTCAATGATCTGAAGATCGTCTATCAGTATCGACTCAAGCTGCAGTCGGTCTGGTCAGGCAAGTCCACCGGTCAGGAGTCACTGCGCGAGTCGCTGCAGGAATGGTGTCAGCAGGCCGAGGCGACCGGTATTGCCTCCCTGCAGGAATTTTCCCGGCACCTGCGCGGCTACAGCCTGCAGCCGGCCGCCTGATACGGCCGACCCGCCATTGTTTTCAGCTCAGGCCAGTGCCGGGTAATCGGTATAGCCTGTTTCATCGCCACCGTAGAACGTGTCCGGGTCCGGTGCATTCAGTTCAGCGTCCGCTTTGAAACGCGCTACCAGGTCCGGGTTGGCCAGGTACAGCTGGCCGAATGACACCATGTCGGCATCACCACCGGCGATGACGGCCTGTGCACGCGCCTTGTCATAACCGGTGTTGGCCATGTAGCAGCCATCGAACTGATCCCGTATCTGTCGGTAGTCCAGGCTGCGTTCACCGCTCATCATGTCGCCCTCCACCACGTGCAAATACCCCAGGCCCTTGCCGCCGAGCGCCCCGGTGACATAGTTGAACGTGGCCTGCGGGTCGGAATCATGAATATCATTGTAGGGATTTTCCGGTGAAATACGCACACCCACCCGCGCCGGTTCCCAGGTCTCGAGTACGGCAGACAGGACTTCCATCAACAGGCGGGTACGGTTCTCCAGCGACCCGCCGTAGCGGTCGTCGCGCCGGTTGGTGCCATCGCGCAGGAACTGGTCCAGCAAATAACCGTTGGCGGCATGGATCTCCACTCCATCAAAGCCGGCATCACGGGCACAGACGGCGGCCTGCCGGTACTGGTCGACGATGCCCGGGATCTCGTCTGTGCGCAGCGCCCTGGGTTCGACAAAGGGTTTCAGTCCTTCGTAGGTAAATGCATCACCATCGGGTTTGATGGCTGAGGCAGACACCGGCTGCCGGTTGTCCGGCAGCAGGTCCGGATGGGAGATCCGGCCGCAGTACCATAACTGTACAAAGAGACGGCCACCCTGTGCATGTACCGCATCATTTACGGCGCGCCAGCCCTGCACCTGTTCCTCGCTGTGAATACCCGGTGTGGCCGGATAGCCGATGCCTTCCGGTGAAACCTGTGTTGCCTCGGAAATGATCAGGCCGGCACCGGCGCGCTGTGCATAGTAGGTCGCATTCATGGCCTGCGGTACATTGCCGGGCATGGCGGCCCGGTTGCGCGTCAGCGGCGCCATGATCACACGGTTAGGCAGTGTCAGGTCACCCAGGCTGATGGGCGAGAATAAATCCGTCTTGGTCGTTGCTTCCGTACCGGCACTCATACAGTTTTCTCCAGGTTGGGGGTCGGATCTGTTCAATCCGTTGAAAAATAATAAAGGCTCTGCAAATGGAGCCCTATTATAGTCCCTGGGAGGCGCGTTTAACGGGTGAAATGCCGGCTTCAGGTATTATCCCTCTGTGAGCAGATCTTCGATTTGTTCGATCTGCCTGGTACAGCCTGTTAGCTGGTGGGGCGCACGATGCTCATGCAGCAACAACACTGGCCACTGCTTCGCTTTCATCCTCATTATCGATCAGCACAGTTAAACTTTTTGTAAACAACCGTAAAGTGACCACTCTGCTGGAAGACCGGCGTTTATACTTTTATTGGTCAGGTATCAAGAACATAATAACACCGGGAGTACTACATGCAGCAGCGCAAGGCACACCGTGTCGCACAGACACCGTCGATAACCAAACCAGGCGCGCTTTCGCTGCTTTCGCATATCCTGAAGGGTGCCGTATCGGATGACATGATGCTGCCTGCATTCTTCGGCATCGGCCTGGCGATTGCGCTCTACCTGGGCAACTTCCCCTACCACGAGGTCATCTCGGCGCTGCTGGCCACTACGCTGCTACTG
>JABDRC010000088.1 GCA_013041945.1 Halobacteria archaeon | reverse complement strand
CCTGTCGGACCAGGACGAAGGATTTAAGGCCCTGCGTGGCAAGATTCATGGCACCCCGGATGCCGGTGATGCCCAGCGGGTGCGTGACTATGCGGCCAAGGTGACCGATCCGGATATGAAGGCAAAGCATCTGGAACTGGCTCAAGAGATCGATGAGGTCTACCAGTCCGGGTCCCTGCCCGAATTGCTCGAGTCCAGTGCCCAACGCTATTCAGGCGGCCCCTGGTTACAGAAGCTGCTGCGGGATGCAGCCAGTGCGTATACGCAAGAAGCGACCGCCGTAAACCACTACAGGGCCACGGCTTCACTGCTGGCCGAACTGCGTGACAACATGTCCAGTATCAGGAATGCCTCGGCCCGACTCAGTGTGATGGATCTGAGTCTGGTGGTCGAGGCCGACAACTTCCGCGCCAGCGCCGACCTGCGCGAGCAGCTGCCCAAGGCAAACCGTCACCAGCGTGTCGAATGGCTGCATGCCGCGATTGACGCCGCCTACGGCACCGGGGCCATCAACCGGCGCGGGCGCCAGCAACTCCAGCAGTCGCTGACCGGCCTGAGCTCCGACAATCTCAGCCTCGGTGTCTACCTGAAGGTGCTTGCTTACCTCGGGCGGGTGCCGGGCTGGGGCACCCAGGGCCTGCGCTTCCAGTTCTACGAGTCGATGCAGAAGATGTCCGAGATCGAGCCCCTGGCGCTACATTTCATCCAGGACCAGTTGCGCGGCTCGCCGCTGCTGTTTTTTTCGCAACTGCTCGACAGCCTGCAGCGTGACGCGAACAAGCTGGCCGGGGTGCGTCACAAATTGTTCGGCAAGGAGATCGGGGTGGGTTTCCGTGCCCTCAATCCGGGGCTGGCCCGCGGTACCCTGCATGCCCGCCCGGACCTGCAGCAGCTTGGCGCATTCGCCGACGACGGCATCTATCTCTTGCCAGAGACTGTCTCGGACCTGCCGCCGGTGGCGGGGATCATGACGGCCGGTGAGGGCAACCCACTGTCGCATGTGCAGCTGCTGGCCCGCAACCTGGGTATTCCAAACGTCGGTGTGGACGAAAGCCTGCTGTCCATCATCCAGGGGCACGATGGTGAGCCCGTGGTCATGGCGGTCAGTCCTGCCGGACTGGTCGAACTGTCCAAGGACGGGGCCAACTGGAATGGGGTCTTTGGCGAAACGGAGGCCAGCCAAGATGTCGTCATTCGCCCGGACCTGGAAAAACTCGATCTCGGCGTCAGGGACTTCATCAACCTGGACCAGCTCAGCGCATCGGATTCGGGACGCACGGTCGGGCCGAAGGCTGCCAAGCTGGGAGAACTGCGCAAGCACTTCCCCAAGGCCGTGGCACCGGGTGTGGCGATACCCTTCGGTGTGTTCCGCGAGGTTGTCCTGGACCAGCCTTACCGGCAGACAAAGCGGACGGTGTTCGAGTGGATGGTGGAAAACTACCGCAACATGGAAAAGCTGCCGGCCGGTTCGGCGCAACGCAAGCAGACCGCAGAACGCTTCCGTGCCGAGCTGTATGACCTGATCCTGCAGTCGCGCCTTGATGAAAGTTATCAGGAGCGGCTGCGAGCGGCCATGCAGCAGGCCTTCGGTTCCCTGGATGGGCTGGGCGTATTCATCCGTTCCGACACCAACGTCGAGGATCTGGCCGGTTTTACCGGGGCAGGTCTGAACCTGACACTGCCCAATGTGGTCGGATTTGACAGCGTCGTCGACGGGATCGCCAAGGTCTGGGCCTCGCCTTTCACGGCGCGCGCATTCGCCTGGCGTCAATCGCATATGGAATCGCCGGAACACGTCTATCCTGCGGTCTTGCTGCTCAAGTCGGTGGCAAACGACAAGTCCGGCGTGATGGTCACCCAGGATATCGACACCGGCGATCGAAACGTGATTTCGGTAGCGGTCAATGAAGGTGTCGGAGGTGCAGTCGACGGACAGTCGAGTGAGTCTCTGCGGATTGATACCCGCGACGGCTCTGTAGAGGTGCTGGCAATGGCTACGGCCCCCTGGCGGCGCAATCCTGCCCCGGGCGGTGGGGTGGACAAGCTGCCGGTGAGTGGCGATGAAGCGGTATTGAAGCCGGACGAAATCAAACAGCTGATCCGGTTCGCCAAAGAACTGCCGGATCGGTTCCCGCCGATCACGGACGACCAGGGTAAACCCGCGCCGGCCGACATCGAATTCGGTTTCCTCGACGGAAAGTTGCAGCTGTTCCAGCTGCGGCCCTTCCTGGAAAGCCGCAAGGCCCGCGGCAGTGGCTATCTGCGTGATATGGACAAGTCGCTGCAGGGGACGATGGACAAGACGGTCAATATGCTCGAGGTGCCAAATGAATAAGTTCACCCGTCTGGGTGCGTCCCTGGCCCTGTCTGCACTCATCGTGCCTGCCGTGGTGCAGTCCTATCCGATAGATGGTTATGCGGATACCGGCATACGCCGGGTGGAGGGCGCACGCCTGGTCGAGGCAGGGACGATACCCGGCAGGAAACAGCCACCGGGTGCGCTGTTGGCGACGGCGGCGGTGGATCTGCGCTTGCTCGACCATCCTGATCTGGAGTTGCCGACACCCGACCCGGCCTTTACCGACCAGGTCCTTGGACTGCTCGGTAGCCGTGCCGAACAGTACGGTATTGCGGTACTGGACCTGTCCAATCTGGAAAAGCCACGTTATGCCGAACACCGCAGTGACCGTCGTCAGAACGTCGGCAGCGTCGGCAAGCTGGTGGCAGCAATGGGCCTGTTCCAGGCACTGGCCGACGCCTGGCCGGATGACATCGAGAAGCGTCGACAGATACTGAAAAACACCGTCGTAACGGCGGACGCGTTCAGTCAGAGCGACCACCATAAGATACGCATCTTCGACGTCGAATCCAGGCAGCTGACCCGGCGGACCATGCGGGTCGGTGACCGGGGTTCCCTGTGGGAGTATCTGGACTGGACGCTGTCGGTCAGCTCGAATGCGGCCGCTGCCATGATCATGCGCGAGGCGATGCTGTTGCGCCACTTTGGCAGGGATTACCCGGTACCGGAAGCCGAGATCGAGCGTTTCTACAGGGAAACGCCCGGCAAGGAACTGACGAAACTTTTTCAACAGACCTTTTTCGAGGCCGTTACACGCAATGGCCTGGATCTTGAGCAGCTGCGCCAGGGCAGCTTTTTCACCCGCGGGGGTAAGAAAAAGGTCAACGGTGGAGGCAGCAGCTATGGCACCGCCCGGGAGCTGATGAAACTTCTGCTGCGCATGGAACAGGGACGCCTGGTCGACGAGTTTTCGAGTCGACAGATCAAGCGTCTGCTGTACATGACCGAGCAGCGTATCCGCTACGCGTCTTCTCCAGCACTCAGCGACTCCGCGGTCTACTTCAAGTCCGGTTCTTTATACAGTTGCAAGGAGGAGGCAGGCTTCAAGTGCGGAAAGTACAAGGGCAATGTCAAGAACTACATGAACTCGATCGCGGTCATAGAGTTTCCACCGGGGGAAAACCAGCTGTTCTATATGTCGACGCTGATCTCGAACGTGTTGCGTGAAAACTCAGCGGTCGAGCACCAGACCATGGGGACGCGAATCCACCGACTTATCCAGAAAGCCAACCCGGAGACTCAGCCGTCAGTCGGGGCCCGCGAGGCCAAGCCGCCATCTTGACTGCACAGCG
>JABDRC010000084.1 GCA_013041945.1 Halobacteria archaeon | reverse complement strand
AAATCTACGAAGCGGCCCGCGAGGACATCATGGACGAAGTCGATGAGGCAGCAGGCACCAAACGGGCCAAACGCGGGGCATTGTCGGTGGCCAAGTTCAAGAATATCAGCTGGCTGGTCTGGACGCGTGAAACCGGTATGGAAGCGGTTTTATAGCGATCGTTCAAACGCGCAAAGATACAAAGTCACAGAGATATACAGGATACAGTTGCCTGTTTTCCAGCTCTTCAGATAACCCTGTAACTATTCCTGTTTGCGCGAGAATAATTACATTGATGATTTATTATTGTTTTGAGTTTTTCTCTGTGTTCTCTGTGGCATATTTCTGAAAAGCAATACAATCACCCGGGCAACTAACCGCTGTTGGCTGAATATTCTGAAACTGCCTGACGCCCGTGTTTGAAGCTGTCGATGTCCTGGATGGAGTCGTCGCGGGCTGCCATGCACAGACGCATGACCTCCGTGTGCATTTCCATTAACTGCGCGATCCCGTCGGCAATCGCGGCGGCATCCGTGGCACTCAGCGGTTGCACAAACAGGGCCTCCGCCCTGCCGTGGCAGTCCGCCTGCAGTTCGTTGGCGCGGGTCCAGTCACCGTCCTGCGCAACGGCAAGCATTTGCCGCCCCGCCTCCAGCAAGTCATCCAGTTGCCGGCACAGGGACATGACGGTCAGGTCCCCACCATCGATTTGACGATGTCGCCACCGCCCGTGGTTTCCTGCGGCAGTGCGTCCCAGCCGCTCTTGATCTCCCGCAGCAGACTGGACACCTCGTCGAGGGCCGCCTCGTCGTTTTCCGCGTGGGCCGTCATCAGCCGCCGAAACATGTACTCGTACAGGTTGTCGAGATTGGCCGCCAGTTCACCGCCGGCCTCCAGGTCCAGGCTGCTGCGCAGCCCCAGCACAATCGAGCTGGCACTGCTTATATGATTACCTTTCTCTGCATATTCATTGCGTTGCATGGCCCCGCGCGCACGGGCAATCTTGTCCAGCGCCCCGTCGAGCAACATCTGGATCAGGCGGTGTGGCGACGCTTCCGTGACCCCGGTCTGGGTACCGACAGATGCATACTGGCCGGCAGCACCCTGCTGCGAAGGATTTTTCATGTGTCCGACTTCCCTTTATTCAAATAAACCGTTTCTGTGAGAACCGTGCGTTGCCACGACTGCGGCAAACTGTTCTCGCCAGAATTAATATGCATTTACGATGCCAATTCCGTCAGACTAGTTGTTGTTGTTGCCGTAGGTCGGCAACTGCGAGAGCTGCTGGGTCAGGAAATTACTGGTCGCCTGCAGACTACCGATCAGCGTATCCAGCTGGCCGAACTGGTCAAACAGGCGCGCCTCGATCTGGGTCAAGCGATATTCCAGCGATTCCTCGCGCGTCTCCAGCAGACGCTTGCTGCTGTCGAGGCTGTCGGTGCGGCCGTCGATCAGGCCGTCAAGCGCCAGCCAGCCGTCCACCAGCGAATCGAGCCGGTTGGCGAATCCCTGCCCCGCGGTGGAAAACAATTCAGACACGGCATTGAAATCGTTGGTCAGCGCGCTTTCCACATCAGCCGTATCGACCGTCAGGATGCCCTCGCGCGAGAAGCTGACACCGATCTCGCCGAGATAGCTCAGGCCGCTGGGCAGTCCGGAGGCCGGAGAATTCATGATATTACGCAGGCCATTCTCGATGCTGAAGAGCAGGCTGTCCGTGGCCAGCTCATTGTCGCGCAGGCCATCGATGGCCGTCTGGATCTCGTTATAGGCATCGGCAAAGGCCTGTACGTTATCGGCCACGGCTGTCGTGTCGCGCTCGATATCGAGGGCGTAGACAGTGTTCTTGTCGGCGCTGTGCAGGTCGATCGTCACGCCAGTGATCACATCATCGATGGTGTTGTTGCCGCGCGTTACCGCATAACCGTCCACTTCGATTTCTGCGTCCAGTTTTGCAGGATCGCCGCCGGAATTACTGACTTCCTGGAAGCCGAAGTCCGAGGCCTTCACCTTGCCGGGATATGAAAAAGACAGTTCGTTGGCCGAACCGCTGTCGGCCGCGGTTATGACCAGCTTCTGGTTGCCGTTGTTACCGAACACAATCGAGGCGGTCACACCGGGATTGGCCGGGTCGGTATTGATGGCATCCTTGATGTCACCGAATGTTTTGGCGGTACTCAGATCCACGACCAGGGTATTCGCCGGGTCGCTGCCCACCTGGATTTCCAGTGCATCGTTATTCTTGCCACCAACCGTATAGGTGTCCAGCTCTTCATTAGAGGCAAACTTGTGCCGCTCGGCCAGGCGAATGACCTCGATGCCAAAGGTCGAGGCGGCCGCCGTGTCACTCGCAGTAGCGGTGAAGACGGAATCATTTCCCGAGGTGGCGGTGAAGATCTTCAATGCAGCCGGGGTGCTGAGCTGCTGCATGGCGTCCTGAAATGTTGCCAGTGCGCTCTTCAGATTGCCATAGGCGCTGATGCGTGAATCGATGTCTTCCTTTTTCTGTTGCAGTACATCCAGCGGCCTGCGCTCGAGCACCATCAACTGGCTGACAATCGAGTTAACGTCCAGCCCTGAACCGATGCCTGCGGAACTTAACATTTATCCAGCATCCCCTTGCAAATTGTTGCGGCAGTCCGTCCGCACTCAGGCTTCATCGTTAAAAATCATACTTTGACTGTCGCCCACCTGCTGCATGATCGTCAGCATTTCTTCGGACGGGATCTGCCGGATGATTTCATCCGTATCCAGATCAATGACCTTGACGACGATGCGACCGCTGCTGTCGTCGACACTGAAACGCAAACCGCGCTGCATCTGCTGCAGCTTCGAATTCAGTTCTGCGACCGTCTCGGACAGTTTGTTCGCATCATCCGTATTGTTTTCGTGCGTCCCGGATGCGCTATGCCTGCCCCGCGACCTGTGTGTTTCAGCAACCGCCGATACCGCTCGCCGGTTCTGCCCGGGGCGTTCACCCTGACGCGATGCGAATCTGGTATCAACCAGTGGTAATAGTTGTGAAATCGAGTCATTCATAATAACCACCTGCTACTTAAGGCGGGGGGCCGCCGGGCATCCATGCCCGGCGAACCCTCCCTTGCAGTTTCGAAAGATTGTCAGACGTCCCTGTCCGGCAACCCTTCCTGCAACCATTACTGCAGCAGTGACAGAACTGACTGCGGTACCGCGTTGGCCTGGGCGACCATCGCCGTTCCGGCCTGCTGCAGAATCTGCAATCGGGTCAGGTTTGCCGTTTCCATCGCGAAATCGGCATCCATGATCCGGCTTCGGGCGGCCGCCTGGTTCTCGGACGCTACCTGCAGGTTGTTGATAACCGACTGGAAGCGGTTCTGTACCGCACCATAGGTCGCCCGGGCGGTCGTTACCGCATCCATTGCCGTATCGACTGCACCGAGTGCGGTCGTGGATGCACCTGCAGTCAAGATATCACCACCGGGCGCTGCAGTCGTCATGGCCGTGGTTGCCACGTCAATGGTATCCGTGGCATTCGCGCCCACCTGGAAGGTCTGGGTCGATGTGCTGTTCAGCACGGCTATGCCGTTGAACGTGGTCGCGCCGACCTGTCGGGTGATTTCCGTATTCAATGCCTGGAACTCTGCATTGAGGTTGATACGGTCAGATGTACCGTTGGTGGCGTTGGCCGACTGCACTGCCAGCTCACGCATACGCTGCAACATGCTCGTAATTTCGCTCAGACCACCCTCAGCCGTCTGGGACAGGGAAATGGCGTCGCCTGCGTTGCGGACAGCCACGTTCAGACCGCGGACCTGTGCATCGATACGCGTGGCGATGGCCAGGCCGGCCGCGTCGTCCTTGGCGCTGTTAACGCGCAGGCCGGAAGACAAACGCTCGATCGAGGTCTGCAGGCCGGTTGTATTGCGGCTCAGATTGCGCTGGGCTGCCAGCGACATGACGTTAGTATTGACAGAAAGTGCCATGGTAAATCTCCTTTTTGTCCAGGCATGAACCGGTTGATGCTGTCCTTCCCTGGACCCGGTTTGTATATGGCGGATATACCACTTCCAGTGATATTCACCGCCTCCGAAGCATTTAACGTCCGCAGAGCCGGAATCTTTAACCGCTTTTCCGGTCAGCGGGGATGAGCGACGCGTTTTGTGACCCCCGTCATAATATTTCATATATATCTGATTATATGAGATATTTTATTCACGCATGGCAGAGGAAGATGATCCCGCACACCTATATATAGCGGAGCGGGGCTGAAGGGACTGCGACCCGGGCATTCAGGTATGCACCGGCGGGTACGATACTGTCTGAGGAGCAGCCATAGATCATCGCCGTGAAAAACCGTCGCAACTACTATCGGATATTACACATCCAGCCGGATGCACCCACCGACATCATCAAGGCGAGCTACCGGACCCAGATGCAGAAACTGAAAATGCATCCCGACCTGGGCGGGGATGAATGGGATGCCAGCGTCCTCAACGAGGCCTACCGCGTCCTGTCCAATCCGAAGAAACGCGCCGCCTACGACGCTGCCTTCATGGCAGCCCGCAGTCGCCCGTTTGATGCATCGCAATCCGGCAGCAACAGGTCGTCTGATCAGTACGGTTCACGGGACACGGCCACGACAAACGGGCCGCTCGACATGTCTGTTTGCGCATTTTGCCGGACACCGCGACCGGCGGAAGCATCCTGCACCCAGCAACCGCTCTGCGCCGGCTGCGGCGGTCCCCTGCAGATCGCCGCCACCGTGCGCATTGCCGGCACGAACGGACGGTCCTTCGAGCGCATGCCGCACCATGCACCGGTGACCGTCTACCTCGATACTGAATGCAGGGGAAATCATGGAAAACTGCGCGACCTGTCGCCGGCCGGGCTGCAGGTTCAGGTACCTGTGCCGCTCGGGGCCGGGCAGCTTATCCGTATTAATGGTGAGGATGTCGCCACGATCGGTCGTGTAATGTACTGCAACCGGTCCCGTGACAGCGGACAGTTCATTGCCGGTATAGCCTTCATAACTGTGCATTTTCATCGACGTGCAGGGACATTTATCACGGAAAAAGCATGACCATCAATTGACTTTGCCGGGTTGCACGTCTATATATAGCTAGCTAATCCCGCACTACAAGGTTTTCCCGTCATGCTTATCCTTACCCGCAGGCTGGGCGAGTCACTTATCATCGGTGATGATGTCACGGTGACGGTGCTGGGTGTCAAGGGCAACCAGGTCAGGATAGGCATCAAGGCGCCCAAAGACGTGCAGGTGCACAGGGAAGAGATCCATAACCGCATCCAGCAGGAAAAAAACCACGAGAAGTAACAGCCGGGCGCGCCTGCAACGCGTTCACATTACATCCTGTCAGTATCTTCGGCGCATCTATACATGTCAGCACTGGCACTGTTGCTGATCATCCTGGTTGCCGTACTGGTATGGCAGCACAGCACGCTCAGCCGGGACCGTGCAATCAAAACCGCGCGCGAAACCTGTGAAAGCCGGGGTCTCCAGTTCCTGGACGGAACAGCTGCATTACAGACTATCAAGCCGGTCTTTTCCCGCGAACGTGGGCCGGGGCTGCAGCGCACCTACACCTTCGACTACAGCGAGGACGGTATCGGCCGTCGCACCGGCTGCATCATCATGCACAACACGCTGGTTGCCTCCGTACTGCTCGATGAATGACGGCGCCGGGACGACGCTCGAGTCATTCCGGGATACACTGGAACGCAACGGCACCGGGTTCATCCACACCGCACCCGCGCCGGTGCGCTGATGCATGCCATACCACCTGATATAATCCCGGCTGAATGACAGCTTGCACGGAGTCCGTATATGCCATATTTCATTTTTGTCGTAACCAGCAGCGAATCCGGGCACAAGTCTGCCGCGCTGGTCAGCCAGTATGAAAAATTCAGGGATGCAAAGAACGAGGTCAAGCGCCTGCGCAGCGAGAAACCCCTTGATGACAATCAAATCTACAAGATCAATTTCTCTGCCACGCAAATGGAAGCGGAACAGGCACTGACCGAAAAGCGGGAAGAACCGATTGCAAAGGAATGGGAAAAATAACCGGTCAGGCGATGTCCAACGCTGATGGAAGAACAGGAATACAGGGATACCTACAACGCCGTCAACGAACGGCGCTGCATATTCGAGAAAACCATCAACTCCAGGCGCAGCACCTGCGCCAGATCACGCCGCTTCCACCTGGCAGACAGGGAAGGCATCGCCTGCAACTCCGCCGCCGGCAAGGCGCTGTGTACTGAACTGCTCGATCGCATGCGCAGCAATGCGCGTTTTGCGCTGCACCAGACGAGCGCCAGTGGACCCCTGCCGCATGCGCGCGAAATCAAGGTACAGACAGGTGGCATGCTGGGATTGCAGTCGCTGGTTTATCCCGAACGGGCCGAATACAGCGATGTCGACAACATCATCGGAATCATCGACCGGGCATTGCAGGCATATCAGGATTTCGATCGCCTGCCCTACGATGTCATCATCCAGTCCATTGTGAAATTCGAGGGCCGGCGCAAACGGTCGCACCCGGATAAAAAACGCTAGGCGGTCCGCAACCGGCGGGGTGCCTGGTCAGCGCAACCGGATACTGTCCACCACGACCGGCGACACGGTCTCGAGGGTCGCGCCGTTGATCGTGGTATGCCGCCTGACCTGCAGGTAGACACGTTTCACCCCGGCGCCGGAACTGAGCTTGAACTCGGGGGCATCGGCATAGTTTTGCCACTCCGCACCCTCCATGTCGCTGCGCTCGCTGGCACGGTATTGTGTTGCCATTCCGTTCAGGCTGTTGTTCAGCCTGATGGTGCCGCTGCCGGTCGCCGTGGCGCCCGCATTGATCCTGAACTGACTGACAACGAGCCCGGAAGATGACAGCACGGCGCTTTTCCTGCCTATCGAGCATTGCGGCCCGCCACCCCCGGCAGGAAGCGACATCACCAGCATCCTGTCGGTATTGGAGGTCACCATGGATTCCTGCTCCGACTTGTAACCCGCAAACGAAGCGGTGACGACGACCTGTGCCTGGGGCACCTCACTGAACAGGACATAGCCCTTCCCGTCCGTGCGCGCGGCGCCGAACTGGTCCAGTCGTGCGCGTGTACCAAGGCAGACGGACACGCCAGCCAGGGGAACATCGCCACCCCGTTCAAACACGCGGACCCGAACCTCGGCGGCGTCTGCGGTAAACATCGCCCATGCCATCAGTGACAATATCAATGTGCTGATTCTTTTCATTACCATTACCTGCCTGGTTGATTATTGAATATTATGCGCCAGCCTGACCGGCCTGACATCCGGTCATCTCCGCCTGCAGACATGCCCTGAGTGCGGACGCGTCGACCGGGAACGTCAGTGCGTGGTGTACCGGCAGACGGGTGCGCAGTTTCTCGAACTGGGGCGTGAATTCCTGTTCGTAGAAGACGATCACCCGCGTATCCGGCAACCGCTGAACGACCGCCAGCAGGGATTCGAGACTGCTGGTCCGGTCGCGGAAATCCGACTGGAAGTTGAACTCGGCAACGATCACATCGGGTACCCGCCGTTTGAGAAAACCGATGGCCTTGCGCATGCGGGTCTCGATGGCGACCTCGTAGCCGAGCGACTCGTACAGTGCCCGGAAATCCGGATAGCCCCCGAGCTCGATAATCGCCAGTAACAGCCTGTCACCTGCACCACTCATATACGTCCATCATAACCGGCTTTGCCAATTATTTGGCGTCGATTTGTCCCAAATCGCGCTGCGTCGTGTATATTCATATCTAAGGTCACCATGGCCATGTCAAAGTGCCCGATCGAGTCTATAGCTGGCCAATTTCTGGCAACTGTAACCGACTGTATAAAAGAGCATTTATACGAATGGCCATGTATTTTTAGAAATTAATTAAGTTAGCTATTGCTTATTTAAGCAGTTTCTTATAAAGTATTGCGTGTCCTTTCAGACAAATAACTTCATCACAGTACGATTAACTTTATCTGGAGAGTAACAATGAAAACGATTGCAACCATTATTACTGCGGCGACTCTGGCCATCGCCTCCACGTCCGCATCCGCCTGGGGCGGTCCCTTTGGCGGCAACAACTATGGTTCCGACTGGGGCCCGTTTGACGGCGACGGTTGGGGTGACATGGACTTCAACATGAGCGGCGGCGGTCGCGGTTCCGGTTATGGCCGTGGCTACGGTCGCAACTATGGCTATGGCGGCTACGGCCCTTACGGCTATGGCGGCTATCCTGGTTATGGCTATGGCGGCTATCCGGGTGGTTATGGCTATGGCGCTCCTTACGGTGGCGCTCCTTACGGTTATGCTCCGGCTGCCCCGCAGGCTCCGGCTGCTCCGACCCAGTAAGACGGCTAGAAACCGAAAAAGCCAAATAAAAGGGGGCAGCCTGAAAGGGCTGTCCCCTTTTTTATTGGTCGTCCCGTTTACAGTTCGGGCGGATCACGCCCATTGTCACTCTCCAGGAGCGCCTTGCAGACGCGATCGGCCGCAGGCCGGATTGACACACAACGCCTGTTCGCGGGAATGACATGAAAC
This sequence comes from Halobacteria archaeon, assembly GCA_013041945.1. GTDB lineage: Bacteria > Pseudomonadota > Gammaproteobacteria > UBA9214 > UBA9214 > UBA9214. The sequence goes on along the minus strand of JABDRC010000084.1, from coordinate 4,264 downwards.
AAGCTGATTATCGCCTGATTATTGCGGTGGCGGGATGTCAGTCAGGTTGGTCTCGCACAGGACCCCGCGCATGGTACTGATCAGTTCCAGCAGCTTTTCGTTGCTGACGCAGTAGTAGATCCGGTTGGCATCACGCCGGGACCTGACGATGTTCTTGTTGCGCAGCTGATCGAGGTGCTGGGACACATTGCTTTGCGAGGTGCCGATCTTCTCGACGATCTCGCCGACCGACATCTCGCTGTTGCCGAGCGTACACAGTATCTTCCAGCGCAGGGGATGGCCCATGGCTTTCAGGGCGTCTGCCGTGAGGACGATATCCTCTTCCGGCTGAATGGAATCCGTCTTGTCCATTTACTACTCCAGTGTTCCTGTGCCAAGTGTACCCCGAAGGCAATGAGTTGCAAACGGCAGTCGCGGTTACTCAATCAGCGACGCGCTCGTACCCCGTCATGTCCTTCGCGATACAGATTATATCCGAGATCTCGCCCTGCTCGTTCATGATGGCCGTGCGCGAAAACAGGATTGGCACACGCCGCCGGTCCTTGGCAATAAAACATGCCTCGATACTGCTGAGCGTGCCGGTGCGAATCAGCGCCTCAAGCCAGGTCCCCATGAACGCATTGGCCTGCACCCTCTCCTCTTCCTCGAAGATGTCCCCGATTGACATGCCCAGCAGATCGTCCTCGGTGTAATCCAGCATGCGGCAGGCCGTCGGATTGGCCGCCTTGACCGTGCCGTCGGGGGCCAGCAGCAACAGTGCCTCGCCCATGTGATTGATGACATTTTCCAGGTAGGTCTTGGCAAGCTTCAGTTCGCGGGTACGCTCATCGACCAGCTCCTCGAGCCGGAGGGTCATCTCCCGTTCCTTCTCGATCAGCCGCAGGTAGGTGCTGATCTTGTTGATCAGCTGGTTGTCATCGATCGGCTTCAGCAGGTAGTCGGCGGCGCCGACCTCGTAGCCCTTTTTCTGGAACTGGTCGGTCTTGTAGGCCGCCGTGAGAAAGATGATCGGTATATCCCGGGTTCTCTTTCTGACCTTGAGCATGGACGCCGTCTGGAAGCCATCCATATCCGGCATCTGTACGTCGAGAATGATCAGGTCGATGCGGGGATTCTCGAGGGCCATTTCGACGGCGCGCTGCCCGGAGCCGGCGCTGAGTACCTCGACATCCATGTGCCGGCTGATCAGCGCCTGCAACGAGAACAGGTTGTTCTCGTTGTCATCGACGATCATTACGCGAAATCCGGCGTAGCGCTTCATGTCAGTTTTCCCCGGCTGCACCGGCGACCGGCTCGCCGGCCAGGAACCGGTCGAGCAGCTCTTTCAATACCTGTGGCTCGAGCGGCTTGACGATACACTCATCCGCACCGGCGGCCAGACACTGTTTGCGGTCATCGTCACCCGCCCTGGCCGTCAGTGCAATCACCGGCAAGTCGCTGAGGGCCGGCTGCTGCCTGATGTACCGGGCAACCTCGTAACCATCCATACCCGGCATCATTATATCCAGCAATACCAGGCTGAACGCATCGTCCGTCTCGAGTGTTTCCTGTGCCTCCTGGCCGTCGCCCGCTGCCGTGACATGCAGGTGCCAGCGTTCCAGCAGGGGCGTCAGGGCCAGCAGGTTGCGCATGTCGTCATCGACCAGCAATACGCGCATACCGCCATAATCGGCCTCCGGCACCGGCTCGGCCCGCTCGATTGTGCCGTTGCCGCTCGCCATAGCGCGTTTTGTTTCGGACGTTCCTGTGTCCGACATCGCCAGCGGCAGGAACAGCGTGAAGGTCGAACCGCTGCCGCGGCTGCTCTCCAGCTCGATATCACCGCCCATCAGGTTGGCCAGTTCCTTGCTGATTGCAAGCCCCAGGCCGGTACCGCCAAAGCGCCGGTTGGTGGATCCGTCGGCCTGCCTGAACGCCTCGAACACCAGCGCCTGCTTGTCGGAATCGATCCCGATCCCGGTGTCGGTGACGCTGATACTGACCGGGTAGTCGGTCCCCGCGCGGTCACGGCCGGGCGCAAGCCGCAGGGTGACACTACCCTCGCCGGTAAACTTGACTGCGTTGGACAGGAAATTCAGCAGGATCTGGCGCACCTTGTCACCATCCGAACTGATCGTGGCCGGCGCGGCGGGATCCATTTCCACCTTGAAATCAAGCTGTTTTGCGTCGAACTGGGGCTGCATCAGCTCCACGATACTGTCCAGCAACGCCTGCAGGTCGACCGGCTCGGGCTCCAGCGTCATCTGGCCGGCCTCGATCCGCGAAAGATCCAGGATGTTGTCGATCAGCGTCCGCAGGTCATTCCCGGCCGCGTGAATGACACGCGCCTTGCGGGAGACTTCCTCGTCCAGTCCCGCGTCACGATCGTCGGACAACATCTTCGACAGCAGCAGGATCGAGTTCAGCGGCGTGCGCAGTTCGTGGCTTACGTTGGCAAGAAATTCCGACTTGTAGCGGTTGGATGTCTCCAGCTCCTCGGCATAGGTCAGCAGCGCCTGGTTATGTCCGGCATGCGTTTCCGCAAGCCGGGTCAGCTGATTGCCCAGTTCGACCAGCTCTTCAGGGCGCTTCCAGGTAAACGGCACCGCTTCGTCCTGCTCCAGCACGCGCGTAATGCCGTCGGTCAGTTCATGGCCAAAGCGCTCGGTGCGCACGGCGATAAGGCGTGCCACCAGCAATACCACGACCAGCAGACCAAGCACGATGGCAGCGATGATCAGTTCCACCCGGTTGCGCAGTATTGCCAGCGGTGATGCATCGACACTGCGACCCACCCAGAGCGTGCCGTCACGCACGGTCTTGAACAGCGGCACCCACAGAATCTGCTGGTTGCGAAATTCCCAGAGTGCCAGCTCATGGCTGGAAAAAATATCCTCAAGTCCCTGGAAATCGTCAAATGCGGATGTCTCGCTCGACTCTCCCGTGACCGAATCCAGGTAGCTGCCGTTATCCAGCACCCAGTAATTGCCCCGATAGGCCTGTGCCAGGCCGCCCATATCCAGGTACACGACCACGCTGCCGCGCGGACCGGCTACCTCGCCGGTTTCCGGCAGCAGTTGCGGCAGGAACACCGGACTGACCAGCCCCATTTGCATGAAACGGTTGGGAGAGACCATCGCCGCTTCGCGATCGAACACGATCGGACCGTTCAGCACGGTACCCGGCCCCAGGTGCTGCACGGCCTCCAGCAGGCCCGGCTCCGGCTGGCTGTGGTTCCCGTTACCGACCTCCAGGCGTCTGCTGGTGTGATCGCGGTCCAGCCAGAAGACCACCCTGCTGTCGGCATCGACAAAGAAGATACGGGTGATATCCAGCTGATCGAAGAGCACCTGGTTCACCCAGTCCACATAGCCTTTGCGGATGGTGTCCAGTTCGGCCGCATGCTCCAGGTTGTCTTCCGACACCAGCAGTCCGGGTTCCGGCATTTTCGCCAGCAGTCGCGCCATCTCGTGGCGTCGCGCCAGATGCTGGTCCAGGTCACTGAATTCCGCACGCAGGTTCTGCAGGTGTGCCTTCTGGTAGAGCAACTCGAAGCGCTCGAAAATCATCGGCACGTTGATGGCGAAAGCCACCAGCAGCGGAACCAGCCCGAACATCACGAGCAGCAGGGATATCTGGGTCCGCAGTTTCATCTAAATCGATACACGGCTATTGCAACAAATCCACCAAAGCTCTACTTTAGCATGCGGGGCAGGGCCAGACAGAACAACATCGGATGATGGATAAATTTATGGGCCGTTTCCGGGATATCGGTCCGGGACTGGTGATGGCTGCAACCGGACTGGGTGCCGGCGACATGATCGCCGCCTCCGTAGCCGGCGCCAGGTATGGCACGGCGCTGCTGTGGGCCGCCGTACTCGGCGCCGTGATGAAGTTCGTCATGAACGAGGGTTTGGCACGCTGGCAACTGGCGACCGGCACCACGCTGCTGGAAGGCTGGGTTCACCGGCTGCCGGTTTTCTTTTCCCTCTATTTCTTCATTTACCTGCTGCTGTGGACCTTCATCGTTGCGGCGGCGCTGATTGCCGCCACCGGACTGGCCGCCCATGCGCTGGTCCCGTCCCTCTCCGTGCAGGCGTGGGGCGTCATACACTCGCTGCTGGCCCTGGTGCTGGTAATGACCGGCCGCTATGCGCTGCTGGAGCACCTGATGAAGACCTTCATGGCGCTGATGATGGTGGTCGTCATTCTCTGCGCCATACTCGTGATACCCGAGTCAGAGGGACTGCTCGATGGCCTGCTGCGGCCGTCCATACCGGACGGA
>JABDRC010000078.1 GCA_013041945.1 Halobacteria archaeon | reverse complement strand
GCCGTCGACGGCAAGCGCCCCGGCATCCTGGTGGTGCATGAATGGTGGGGGCATAATGACTATGCCCGCAAACGCGCCGACATGCTGGCAGCGCTTGGCTACGCAGCCCTGGCCGTTGACATGTACGGTGACGGTAAAACGGCCGACCACCCCGAAGACGCCGGCAAATTTGCCGGTGCGGTGCGCAAGGACCTTGCCCTGATGCAGGCACGCTTCAACGCCGCGCGTGATTATCTGAATTCACAGGCAGTCGTTGACCCGCAGCGCAATGCCGCCATCGGCTACTGTTTCGGTGGCAGTGTGGTGCTGTCCATGGCCCGCGCCGGGGCCGATCTCGACGGCGTGGTCAGCTTCCATGGCAGTCTCGGCGGCCTGCCGCCGGTGAACGACACCGTGACGGCCAGGGTGCTGGTAGCAAACGGCGCCGATGATACCTTCATCAGCGCGGAATCCATCGCGATGTTCAGGGATGACATGGACGTGGCCGGCGTCGATTACACCTTCATCAACTACCCGGACGCCAAACACAGCTTTACCAATCCGGGGGCCAATGCCTTCGGCAGGAAATTCGGACTGCCGCTGGAATACAACGCCGAGGTGGATGCAGCTTCCTGGCAGGCGATGCAGGACTTCCTCGGGACACTTTTCAAGTGATGTGCACGGATGACGGGACAAAACAAACCGTTCGACCGTAACCGGCGGGCCCTGTTTACGGCCATCCTGGCGTCGAGTGCAGTACTGCTGCCGGGTTCTGGCTGGCGTCGGCTGCTGGCAGACAGTCTGCCACTGTCAACTGATTCGCCCTACGGAGATCTGCAGCCGCCGGATGAACACGGACTCCGCCTGCCGCGCGGATTCAGCGCGCGGCTGCTGGCACTGTCCGGTCAGCCGGTTGCTGCAAGCGATTATGTCTGGCCGCATGCTCCGGACGGGGCCGGGGTGTTTGCGACCCCCGACGGCTGGGTGCTGGTCTGCAATGCCGAATTGAACACCGGTCAGGGCGGTGCCAGCGCCATCCGCTTCTCGATGCGTGGTGAGATCATGGCAGCCTATGCGGTACTGTCCGGCACCACGCGCAATTGCGCCGGCGGCGTGACACCCTGGGGCACCTGGCTATCCTGCGAGGAATTTGCCGGCGGACGGGTCTGGGAATGCGATCCGCTCGGTCAGGCTGCAGCCACTGTCCGGCCGGCACTGGGCCGGTTTGCCCACGAGGCAGCCGCGGTCGATCCGCTGACGGGGCATGTCTATCTCACCGAGGATGACATGCAGGGGCGGCTGTACCGGTTCAGTCCCGACAAAACAGCGGACCTGTCAGCAGGCCGGCTGGAGGTCGCCGCCATGGACGCCGGTCGTGTGCGCTGGCTGGCAGCGAGTCCGGAGCAACCGTATCGCAAAGCGGATGCAATCACCTTCCGTCGTGGTGAAGGCGCCTGGCTGGCCGGGCGAACGCTGTTTTTCACCACGACGGACGACCACCGGTTGTGGACGCTGGATGTGGATAGCGGACAACTTGAGGTGCGTTATGACGGCGTGGCTGCGGGGCCGGCCGGCGCGCTGCGGGAGCCGGACAATGTCACGGTGCACGACCAACACGGTACCGTGTTCGTCGCTGAAGACAGCGACGACCTGCAACTGGTGTTGCTGGCCATGCGCAGTGGCCGTCAGGTCGTGGCGCCCTTTTTACAGCTGGTCGGGCACGACAGGTCCGAGCTGACCGGCCCGGTGTTCAGCCCCGACGGGCAGCGCCTCTATTTCTCCTCACAGCGTGGCCGGGACGGGCGCGGTATGACGTTCGAGATAACCGGACCGTTTTGATGTGTTGACGGCTGAAATTCACTATAATACTGATATATATAGTTTTATTAATACCTGTAGTCGCTGATGCCGGGATCACCCTGCGTGCTATCCTGCGACGGGACCACACTGCATTCGAGGGGGACCTATGCTTTCAACGGGTGAATCCGCACCGGCCATCGCACTGCCGGATACCGACATGCACATCCGCACGCTGGCGGAATTCGCCGGCTCCTGGGTGGTCGTGTATTTCTATCCCAAAGATGACACACCCGGCTGCACCATACAGGCCAATGAATTTACCGAGCTGTGTGACGATTTCCGGGACACCGGTATCACCGTGCTCGGCATCAGCCCCGACGACTGCTTCAGCCACCAGGCATTTCGCCAGAAGTACGGACTGAAGATCAACCTGCTCGCCGACGTCGACAAGGTGGCCTGCAACGACTATGGCGTCTACCGGGAAAAGGAAAAGGACGGCGTGAAAAAAATGGGTATCGTGCGCTCAACCTTTGTGGTCGACCCCGGGGGAAAGCTGGCTTACGTGGAATACGGCGTAACCCCGAAAGACCACGCACGCAAACTCCTGGAGTTTGTGCGCAGCGCAACGGCATAAAAAAGGCGGCTGCAATGTCGCTGCGGCGCTATAGCAGTGGCCACTGCAGCCCGTTGTTGTCTCAGGTCTCGTACCCCAGCACACTTGCCAGCCACCGCTCTGCCTCGGCCAGCTTCATGTCCTTGCGACGGGCATAGTCCTCGACCTGGTCACGGCCGAGCTTGCCGGTACCGAAATAACGCGCCTCGGGATGGGCAAAATACAGGCCGGATACCGCGGCCGTCGGCAGCATGGCGAAACTCTCCGTCAACGTCATGCCGGCATTGACGTCCGGCCTGAGCAGCGCCCACAGGATGTCTTTCTCGGTGTGATCGGGGCAGGCAGGATAACCGTGCGCCGGGCGGATGCCGCGGTATTCCTCGCGTATCAGCTCGTCGTTGCTCAGGCTTTCGGCCGGTGCATAGGACCAGAATTCCTGGCGGACCCGTTCGTGCATGCGCTCGGCAAAGGCCTCGGCCAGCCGGTCGGCCAGTGCCTTCAGCAGAATGCTGTTGTAATCGTCGTGGTCGGCCTCGAATTCGGCGATCTTGTCTTCTATACCAATGCCGGTGGTAACGGCGAAGGCACCGAGGTAGTCCTCCAGCCCGCTGTCCTTCGGTGCGATGTAGTCCGCCAGCGCCAGATTGGACGCATTGTGACGGCGTGACATCTGTTGTCGCAGGGTGTGGAAGACGGTCTGCACTTCCTGGCGTGACTCGCTGGTATACAACTCGATGTCATCATCGTTGACCGTATTGGCCGGGAAGAAACCGACCACGGCCCGCGCCTGCAGCCAGTGTTCGCCGATAATGCGTTTCAGCATGGCATGGGCGTCGTTATACAGGCGTGTGGCCTCTTCACCCACCACGGCATCGTCGAGGATCTGCGGGAATTTCCCGCTCAGCTCCCAGGCCTTGAAGAACGGGCTCCAGTCGATATAGTCGACCAGCTCGGCGAGCGGGTAGTCATCGAATACCCTGAGGCCCGTGAACGACGGTTGCGTGGGCTGGTAGTGACTCCAGTCGTTCGTGAACCTGTTGGCGCGGGCGGCAGACAGGCTGAGCAACTTGCGGTCCTGTTGCTGGGCCGCGCGCTGTTCGCGCAACTCCTGGTAACGCGCCTTGGTTGCCTGTATGAATTCGCCCCGCTTGTCTTCGCTCAGCAGGGTGCCGGCGACACCCACGGCGCGCGAGGCATCGGCCACGTACATCACCGGGCCGTGGTATTGCGGGTCGATCTTCACCGAGGTGTGGATCTGCGAGGTGGTTGCGCCGCCGATCAGCAACGGCAGCTCAAAACCAAGGCGCTCCATTTCCTTGCCGATGTGCACCATCTC
>JABDRC010000074.1 GCA_013041945.1 Halobacteria archaeon | reverse complement strand
GCCGTCGCTCGCGAAACTGTCCAGGTTCGTGAGCGACGAGAACGTACCGTTGGTCGTGCCGGGTTCGAGCGCCAGGTTGGGCTCGTCGAACACGAGGATTTCACCGGCAGCCCAGCTCTCGAGACCGGGCGCGCCGCTGGCCGCGACGTCATCCAGCGTGGCGAGCCATAGCGACGCTGAAGCGAGCGCTCCGCCGAAACCGGCGGCCCAGTCGATCGTGCGCTGCATCAGTTCCTGGCCTCCCGCGTTCAGCGCCGATACGTCGAAGCTCGGATCCCCCCACGGCAGCAGCGCGCGGCGCGCGGCGGCGTAGCCGCCGTTAAACAGTCCGCCGCCGATCTCGATCACGCCCATCGCGTCATCCCAGAGCGAGCCGGTATTGAACACCTGCGCCAGCGCGGTGAACCCCGCGCCTTTATTCGCGGTCATCATGTGCACTTCCTGGTCGGGCGAGACGATGGTCAGCAAGCCGGTCGCGAACGGCTCGGTAATGTAATGCGTGTTGTCGATCACATCGATCTCGTTGCGGAGCTTGTAGTTGGCGTTGTCCATGCCAAAGCCGAACTCGTCGACCAGTGCAGCCTGTTCGTTGACCACGCCGATGGTCGCCGTCTTCAGCTTTATGCCCAGGTCCGTCTCGGCCACATCCGACGAGACATAGGCGACATCGATGCCGTCCAGCGCCGCATCGAAGTCGGCCTGCGACCGGGACGCATGAATCAGCGTCACCGTGTAACCCCAGGACTCGATCAGGTCGATGCGCAGCTGTTCCTGCGCGGTCGGCGTCACCAGCGGGTCGCCCGATGGAAACTGCACCATGACGTTGCCGCCGGACACGAACAGCAGGTTCTTCGGCGGGGGCGCGGCCAGGTCGGCGCCCATGCCCCACTGCAGTGTGCGGTGCAGCAGCAGGCGGCCGCTGGCATTCAGATAGTCCCAGTTGAAATTCGCATCGCGGCCCAGCGGCAGCATGACGCGGCGCGCGACCAGCGGCGCGCCGCCGGTGCCGATCGCGCCGGTATCGAGCACGACCAGCGAGCCGGCGCCGCCTGTCTCGGCCAGTGTCTGCTGCTCCGGTGCCAGGCCGCCGGAGACATTTAGCTGCTCCATTGCCCCGGAGTAGATCTCCAGCGGCCCCGGCGGGAACACCGCGGTGATGTAGTGACTGGTGTCAGTGACATCGATGGCCGACGCCACCGTAAAGGCGCTGCCGGTGGCAATATCAAGATCGTCGTTGTAGATACCATCCTGGCTGACCACGCCGATCGGTGCATTGGCCAGCCTGGTGCCGACCTGGCTTGCGTTGACCGTTTCGGAGATGAAAACGACATCAGCAGCTGCGATGCCGGCATCGTAAGCGGACTGGTTCGAACTCTCGCCGACGACCGAGACCGTGTAACCCCAGGACTCGAAAAGCGCTTTCTTGTAGGCGTCCATCGTGACCAGCGTCGTCGGATTGATCACGACCATCAGCACCGTACCACTGCCCTGCGGCGTCAGGCAGAGACTGCCGCATTCACAGGCATAGCGGATCGTCAGCTTCGGCCGCAGGGTCGGATCAGCCTCGTCGCTGCTCTTGAACTCGGCGCGTACGCCGTTGTCACCAGCCATCAGCATCATGCCGTGATTGTTGCTGCTGGCGTTCACCCACTGCTGAACCAGTGAAGTCACATCCGCGCTAAACCAGGTGTCCGCGCTGGCATCGATCTGGATGCTCGCTGACGGCGCGGCATCGTAATCACCACCGGCCGTATTCCAGGGCAAACCGAGATCACGCAGGTCCCAGGTCACACCCGGACCGGTGCCGCCCGAGCTGTCACCCTCTACCCAGCTGTCGGTAATCGCGTGTACATTGATCAGGCCGGCTGCATCCTGGGTACCCGAGTACCGGTAGAGCTCCAGGGTCGCACTACGGATCTTAGCCCCGTGCGGCACGCGACCGAGATCGAACTGGATCGGGCTGCGCCAGTGGCCGCCACCACCAGCACGTACCCTCAAAAAGCCAGCCTTGCCGTAGTTCCAGGTGGTCTTGTCCTCTGTCAGCCAGGCATCCTTGCCGGTCACACCATCGGGTTGCAGGAACAGATGCGATGACTGCTGGTAGAGCCCGACGTTCTGCAGGTTGATCGTACGGGTGATGCCACTGGCCATAGTCGCTCTCGATTTCAGCCGTGTCGGTGTGGACGGCGGCGTACCGACAATGACTTCCAGGTAGGGCCGCTGACCGGTCTCGATGCTGGCGTAGTCGCCGTGCGTGCCTTCGCTGACCGAATTCAGCGTGATGCCGAAGTTCGCAGAACCCTTCACCCAGGCCTGCACCTGGGCGGTCAGGTTCACCGGCACCCAGATGCCCGGGACCGGCTGTGTCGGTATCGATGCCTGCACCACCGGATCCATGTTCGCACCCATCGAATCCCAGGTCGCGTCGGTTTCGGTCCAGTCGGCATTCAGCAGATGGATGTCGACCGGGCCTTCCGGGTGCGCCGCGCTGACATAGAACCAGGCGGTCGCCGAAAGAATGCTGGAGCCGGCTGGGATTGGCGAAACATCGTAGCGGTACATCGGCCGTTCGATGATCCCGGTCTGGTAGCGAATGTGCAGCTGGCCGTCGGTGGCATTGTTGTCTGTCGGCTGGTCGCTGCGGATCCAGGTGTCCTGATCGACCGCGAGGGTGTAGCTCGTTGTGCTGCCCAGACCCGTGGTCAGCGTGGTCGTGTAGCGGTGGCTATCCAGCGGCTGGTTACTGAGATCGGTATAGGGGCCGCAGCCCTGCTGCCCGACCAGCCAAAGCCCGTGATTCAAACCGGCGCGGGCCACGTATTCGGCCTGCTTCGGTTCGAGCTGTGATGAAGTGATACCGCTGTCCAGCGCGGACTCGTTATTCAGCATGAAGGCCACGGTGGCGACCAGGGTCAGCATGATCACCACCGGCAGCAGGATGTAGCCGTGTTGTCGGGTGATGCGGGTCACGATGTCGCGACCATGAAACAACGGTGCGCATGGCGCACCCTACGCAACAAAGCCATCGTACGGCACATCCCAACCGTAGGGTGCGCCGTGCGCACCAAATGTTTGGTCGGCACGCGCATCACAGCGCACCCCCGACCCGCACCTGGGTTTGCAGACTTACCATCTCACCGCTTACGGGGCTGGTCAGCTCCAGCGTGATATCGACCAGCTGCTCACCACCGGCAACACCGGCAACCCGCTCCACCCGGAAGCGGGTGACATTATCGGCGATATCCGAGGTGATAAAATCCCGGCCGGTGATTCCACCGACGCCGGTTTCGTCCCAGGGTACCGGTGTGCGTGACTTGAGGATGCCGTTGTCCATGTAGAACAGCACCGCGTTGTACCAGTCCTCGTCCGCCTGACCGTCTTCATCATCGTCATTGACACTGCCTTCATCCAGATTGCCGTCAGCATCATCGTCCACACCGCAGACACCGGGGCAGCCGTCTTCATTCATATTAGCAGACGGGTCTTCGTCAACATTAGCGTCGCCATCGTCGTCAACACCGTTGATCGGGTCTTCACCTTCAGTGAATGAACTTTCATCGTCGTCGAATTCCAAACTATCATCCACGGCACCATTGCCACCGTCATCGATCAGGTAGATACCGGCAGCAAAGTCATTATGGCTGTCTTCCGGCAAGTCTTCGTCGATACGACCATCCCTGTCATCATCGGCATCGGCGAAGCCGTCAGCATCCAGATCCTGGTAGGCAGGCAAGGTCACTGCGAGCACGGCGGTGTATTTGGTACTGTCATCGGTGGGGGTTGTCGGCGGCACCGTCTCCTCGCGGACATTCTCCAACCAGTTGCTCGCCGGTTTGTCCGCCAGCGGAAGCAGTAACAGTCTGCTATGGCTCACCACACGCACCATCTGGTCCATCGCAAAGCGCGCCTGGCGGGTGAGTTCGTTCTTGTCCTCAACGACATCCCGGGTCAGCGCGACCTGGCCGACGACGCCGCCGAGCCCGGCGATCAGCAGGGCCGCGAGCATGGTCGCAACCACCAGTTCGACCAGGGTGAAGCCTTGCTGGTGTGATGAATGGTGCGCATGATGATTA
>JABDRC010000130.1 GCA_013041945.1 Halobacteria archaeon | reverse complement strand
CGCCGCCACGCATACCGGGGAGGCCCGCCGGCTTGCTGAACAGGCATGCGAGGCACACAGCGCCGCTGCTGTCCGCGACCTGCTGGGCCGGCATAGCGGTTCGCCGCGGGTATAGCCGCGGTATGCCGTCCGGCGGGTGTCGTTCAGTGGCAGGAGCGTGCCGGAGTGTGGCCGTCAGTTTTGCAACTCGTCAGGCACTACCGGGTCGAGCTGGAACAGCGGGCGCAGCGAGTCCAGTGTTTCACGGGCAAAAAACGGCACCATGTGGGCCAGCAGGTCCAGCAGCACCACGGCATTGATGGCGGCATCCTCGCTACTGCCGTCGGCCACCCGCCTGGCCAGACACTTGTTGACGGTCTGGATCGCCTCGTAACGTTCGATCAGACCGTCGAAGTCCTCCGCCCTCCCCGACTCGGCCCCGGCGAGGTGCTGCCCCAGCAGATAGGCCGATACCACGCGAAAGGCGGTCTCCTCCGGGCTGCCCAGGGGCAGATGGAAGCGCGCCAGCGGGCGCAGAAAATACATATGGGGACATTCGCTGGTGGCCATGACCAGCCCCAGCAGCGCACTGAGAATCTTCTGTGCCGTGGTGGTTCCCGAAAAATGATGTTCCGCCGTTAGCACCTCGTAGCGGACCTCTGCATAGGAGAATACGTGCCCCCAGTCGGCGATGACCTGTGCAAGCTGCAGGGCCAGCGGGCAATGGGGGTTTTCTGCAACCGACAGCGGGCAATTGCTGCACTGCTGGACCTCAAGGCGCGTCCAGGCCGGCGGGTCCGCCGGCACCCTGTTTAACAGGCGGCCTGTCTGCTTATCGAGGTGAAGCGTATATTCCTGTGCCTTGTCATCACACCGGATGCGGTACTCCACCCTGATTTCCTGCCCCGTCCCGGGTCCACCGTCCGTCATCGCCATGCCACCGCCAGAGAATTCACAACAGACAAAGTATAACAACTCGCTGAATGAGGACCGCTGCATGGTTCACATTTCTGCTGCGCACAGGCAAGCCCGGCAGTATGGCAGCCGGGTAGTCTGCGATGGACAGGCCGTACCGGTACCGGCCTCAGCCCGGCTTTTCTTTTTGACTTTTCGAAACCGGCAGGCACAGCCGGAAAGAAAGCGACCCGATATCAGGAGATACTGAATGGCAGACCCGGGCCAAAGGTGACGTTTAGCAGGCTCTTGTATTAACAATCGCTAACGGCAAAGAACGACCGTTCAGAATCAAATGTCAGCCGCGATGATTTTTTTCTTCTGTTGATTCATGAGGTTTCGCCGGTCAGTTGTGACGTGAGTTTTGCAGCCAGGTCGATCGGCATACTGGCCAGTTCATACAGAGTACGATCGTCGAGCACTGCGTCCCGGGAGCGCTCATGGAGCAGGCCGGCAATCCGTGCATCGCGTGCGTCGAGCAAGTCACCCAGTTCAGGCTGGTAGAGTTGCAGCAGACTCGCCAGCCACCGGCGCAGGACGTCCGGTTCTTTCGCAGAAACAAGTGCATCAATAGCTGCCAGCAGGCTGTTACGGTCACGCCAGTCGCCGTCCGTGACCCAGCGATTGGTCATCACCCAGCGCAGCGGCTGCCCTTCCCGGTCCATGGCCAGTGCGGCCAGGTGCGCCCAGCCCTCCCCTGTACGGGTGAACAGGTGAAAATGACCATGCTCCCTGGCGTCGGCATCGGCCACGGAATGACTGTGATAATAGCAGCGCCAGTCGTCTTCCCCGAATGCCAGTGCGGGCTGCGGGTACTTTTTGCCCTGAACAAAAGCCGGCAGGTCCCGCAGCAATTCGAGCACCGGGTTGCTGTGCTGTGCGCCCATGTCCTGAATGCAGTCGAGCACCTGCACCGCCGGCGGGTCTTCAGCGCGGCACTGCATCGCTACAGGCTGCACGGCGCATCGTCCCCGTTGTCGTCCGTTTCATCCAGCGAACAGGGGCTGTCATCCATCGAGCAGGGCGAGTCGTCCAGGCCACAGGGGCTTTCGTCTTCCTCGTCGATCACCACAACCGTGGTCTGGCCCCGGGACTGTTCACCCGACTCAGCCGGTGGCAGCCGATGGCGGGTGTGGTCTATGGCCACGGCAATCGCCGCGGTGCCGACAAAGGCGCCCATGATCCAGCGGTTTCTGCGTCGAGCGTTTTTCATGTGCCTCACTTTACCGGTTTATCGAGGCCGAAGCCCTGCCTGAGGTAAACCCCGATGATGCTGCCCATGAAACCGCTGGCGAGCCACAGCCAGCCATGCAGGCTGCCGGACCCCAGGCCGGCCAGCAGACCGCCGATATTGCAGCCGAACGCCAGGCGTGCGCCGTAACCCAGTAACAGGCCTCCGGCAATGGCAGTGAGGATATCGCGCAGCCGGACCGGGTCGGCGGGTGCGAATCGGCCAGCCAGCCCGGCCGCCAGGATGGCGCCCAGGATGATGCCGATGTCCATGATCGACGTGGCGTCGGCGAGCACGCTGCGCCCGAGCGCGGCGGCGGCATAGCCGTGGTTCCAGTAGCTCCAGCTGCTGATGTCGCCGCCCAGCGCGGCCCACAGCTTGGTGCCCCAGAGGCCAAAGGCAAAGGTGATCGACCAGGGATGTCCTGCGACCAGCAGCGTGGCCAGGCTGAGCAGTGCCAGCCCCGCGGCACCCCA
>JABDRC010000065.1 GCA_013041945.1 Halobacteria archaeon | reverse complement strand
GTACACCTGCCGGCTGCTGAAGATCCCATGTACCGGCGGGTGCAGGCGATACGCGACCGGGACTTTCTGCTGATCGATACCCTGAACGGTCATTTCGACAATTTCACCCGGCAAATGGAGTCGCCCTACACGGAGTGGCGCAAGGCACGCAGCGAAGAAGCGGCCGCCCTGCGCAAACTGGAGCGCGAGGCATGGCAGCGCAAGCTGCTGGGCGCAGCAGCCATACTCGGCGCCATCGCCGTCGAGTCATCGAACAACGGCAACAATGCCGGTTCCAGCGTGCTGCGTGATGTCATGGTGGTGGGCGGCGTGTATGCCATCAAGACCGGTTTCGACAAGTCGTCGGAAACCGGTATCCACCGCGATGCCATTACCGAACTGGACGAATCCTTCTCCTCCGAGGCCCGCCCGATGGTGGTCGAGGTAGAGGGCGAGACCCACGAACTCACCGGTTCTGCCGAAGCGCAATACACCAAGTGGCGCGCATTGCTGAAACGCATCTATGCCTCCGAGACCGGCCTGGCCGGTTCCTGAGCAGGGCAAGGCAACATGGATGCCCGCCGGCAGTCACGGGTGACGGACACGACTGCCCTGCAACCGCCGGGGCGGACACACACTGCGACAGCGGGTGCACCCGAAAGCAATCGCTGGTGGTGGATTGCACTGGCCGCCTTGCTGTTACTGGGACTGGCCGTGATCTTTGCGCTGCCGCGTCTGATGGTTCCGGTTCATGAAGCGACCGTCCCGGCGCAACCACTACCACCGGCCGGCGATGCCGGTGATATGCGCGATACCGCGCAGCAGACATTACAGACTTACCTGCAATTGCGTGCCAGGCTCGAGCTGGACAATGCCGGCGCCTGGGGCGAACCGGACTGGAGCGAGGCGGCGGCCCGGACATCCGCCGCTGACCGTTATTTTGCCCAGCGGCAGTTCGCCGCGGCCGCCCGTGACTACCAGGCGGCGCTCGATCACCTGCAGCAGCTCGAGGCCAACCGCGAGGTCATACTGGCGACCGCCCTCGAGGCGGCGGCGCGCGCACTGACGGCGAATGACGTGGACACGGCCATCGCGCAATTCGAGGCCGCACTGGCGATAGAAGCGGAACACCCGGATGCGACGCGCGGACTCACGCAGGCGAGTAGTCGCCGGGCTGTGCTCGAGCAGATGAACCGTGCGCAGGCGGCGGAAACCAACAGCGATCTGGAGGCGGCCGTGTCAGCCTATCAGCAGGCTGTACAACTGGATGCGGCCTTTGAACCGGCACGTGAAGCCCTGCAACGTGTCACGGGACAGATCAACGCCCGCGACTTCACCGCGGCCATGACCCGGGCACTGGCCGCGCTGGATAGCGGACAGACGGGTGCGGCCGGCAAGGCGCTGGCCGAGGCCGAGCGTCTGCAGCCCGGCAACACCGCGGTGCGTGATGCACGGACGCGTTTGCGGGAGATGCGCGCGCAGGCCGGCCTCAACCGCCTGCGCAGGCAGGCGTCCGGCAAGGTCGCCGCTGAAGACTGGCAGGCCGCCATCGAGCTGTATCGCAAGGCCCTGGCCATCGATCCGTCGGCCGGCTTTGCCAGCGAGGGTCAGCGCCGTGCCGGGGAGCGCAGCACATTGCATGCACAGTTCGATCACTATCTCGACACGCCGGCGCGGATCTACTCCCCCGCACCGCTGGCCAACGCCGAACAGCTGCTTGCCGCCGCCAGCGAGGCGCCACCGGATGAGCCGCGCCTGGCAGGGAAAATATCCGCACTGCGCGAACTGGTCACCGGCGCCAGTGTACCGATGACGGTGACCCTGAACTCGGACGGTGTCACCAGCGTGGTGATCCACCGCGTCGGCCGCCTCGGCCAGTTCAACAGCCGCCAGCTGGAATTGCTGCCGGGCGACTACACTATCGTGGGCAAGCGACCGGGCCACCGCGATGTCCGCAAGGTGATCACGCTCCGGCCCGGCATGTCGCCGCCGCCGCTGGTGGTGCGTTGCGAGGAAAAGATTTGAGCCGCGTCTACTATATCCATGATGCGAACGGCGAGCGCCGGCTCGGTGAGCGGGACATGCCAGTGTCTGTCGGCGGTGCGGAGCAGGACGGTATCGTGCTGCCCGGGCTGCCGGACAATGCGGTCGTTGCACACATTGGCCTGACCGAGGGCCATGCCTTCATCCAGCCGGCACAGACGGACACCCCGTTGTTTCACAATCACGAGCACCTGGCGGTCTCGAAGTGGCTGAAGTCGGGTGACACAGTGGAGGTCGGCGAATCGGTCATTCACTGGAACGTGCAGGGTGACCAGGTCAACATCAGCGTGCATGAGCGTGCGTCCGAACCGGCGCTGGTTCCGCCGGTCACACCACCGCCGCCGAACATGCGGACACTGCCCGATGTCGCACCGGCACGCGCACCGGCGTCCGGCCACCGCACCTTGCGGCGCGTGGTCCTCGGTGTGTTCGTGCTGTTGCTGCTGGCCGTCGTATTCGTGCTGCTGGCCACCCCCGTCGCCGTCCACATCACACCGGAGCCGGAACGCCTCTCACTCGAAGGCTTCCCCCCGGCCGTCTCCATCGGCGGGCGGCGACTGGCCCTGCCCGGCCGGTACACGGTTACGGCACAACGCGCGGGTTACCATCCGCTGCAGGCGACCATCGTGGTACCGGCGGGAGGATTCCAGCTGTTCGAATTGCAGCTCGAGGAATTACCCGGGCGGGTCAGCATCGAGCTGCAGCCGGATGTTCCGTTCAGGTTGTTCATCGATGATGCGGAAGTGGCAACCGATGCCAACAGGCTGGCCGAGATTCCCGGCGGTGATCACCGCCTGCGGATTGAGACCGCGCGCTACCTGCCGGTCGAGGAGATGCTTGCCGTGGCCGGCAAGGGCCAGGCGCAGCGGGTAACACATGTGCTGCAGCCGGCCTGGGCCAGGGCCCGTATCGACAGCCAGCCGCCAGGTGCAACGGTGGAAATAGACGGCACTGCGCTCGGCGTGACACCGCTGGAGACCGAACTCCTGCAGGGCGAGCGTCAACTGGTATTGAAGCTTGAAAAACACCAGGACCTGCCGGTCCCGCTGCAGGTCCTTGCCGGCGTGGATCTGGCACCCGATACGTACCAGTTGCAACCGGCCGATGGGCGGCTGACGCTCAGCAGTGAGCCGACCGCTGCAAGTGTGAGTGTGGACGGCATATTCCAGGGCACCACACCGGTTACCCTCGCGCTGACCGCCGGTGTCGAGCATACCCTGCGTCTGACCAAGCCGGGCTATCAGCGCCATGACCGACAACTGCAACTGGCAGCGGAGGAGGAGCAGTCGCTCGATGTGCAGCTGCGGCCGCAGTATGGCATCGTGTTCGTGACCGCCCGGCCGGCGGACGCAGCCCTGCGGGTAGACGGCAGGGATGCCGGCAAGGCGACGCAGCGCCTGCAGCTGACGACACGCAGTCATACCCTGGAATTCAGCAAGCCCGGCTATGCAACCGAGACCGTCACGGTTACGCCGCGCACCGGCACCAGTCAGAATGTGGATATCACCCTGGCCACTGCGGAACAGGCACGGCGCAAGAAGCAGGCAGCTGTTACGCCTGCGGTCATTACCAGTCCCGCCGGGCAGCAGTTGCGACTGGTGCGTGCGCAGGGCAGTTTCCGCATGGGGGCATCGCGCCGCGAGGCCGGGCGTCGCGCCAACGAGAGTGCGCGGCTGGTAGCGCTGTCACGCCCCTTCTACCTGGCCAGCCGGGAGGTGAGCAATGCCGGGTACCGGCAATTCAGCGCGCAACACAGCTCGGGCTCGGCCGAGGGCGTGAGTCTGAACACCGACAGCCAGCCGGTGGTGAATGTCAGCTGGGACGATGCCGCGCGCTATTGCAACTGGCTGAGCAGTCGCGCGGGACTACCGCCGGCCTATACTGAGATTAACGGCCGGCTGCAGGCGGCGCAGCCACTGTCGACCGGCTATCGCCTGCCAAGCGAGGCGGAGTGGGCCTTTGTTGCGCGCAAGCATACCCGACAGACAGCACAGCGTTACCCGTGGAGCGGTGGTTTCCCGCCTGCAGCCCTGGTCGGCAATTTTGCCGATGCGAGCATTGCCGATACCCTGGCCAACACCGTTCCGGACTACAATGACGGCCACCGGGTCAGCGCACCGGTGGGCAGTTTTGCGGCACGACCGGCCGGCTTTTATGACCTCGGCGGCAACGTCGCCGAGTGGATGCACGATTACTATGCCGTGTATCCGGGCGAGGCCGACAGGCAGGTCACGGACCCGCTGGGCCCGGCGTCCGGTGAGCACCACGTGGTGCGTGATTCGAGCTGGCGCCAGGGGACGATTACCGAACTGCGCCTGAGTTACCGGGACTACAGCCGCGCCGCACGCCCCGATCTCGGTTTCCGCATCGCGCGTTATGCGGAGTAGAAACGTTTTGCTGGTATGGTAGTCACAGGTATTTTACGGGAAATACAGAATGAGACGCTTTGCAGAACTGCTCTTGATACTCGGCTGCATGCTTGCAAGCGGGAACCTGTGCGCACTGACAGCACAGGACGAAAAGAAAGCGGCAAGCTCCCGGGATACTGCTGAGGAGAAACACAGACCGCCGGTCAAACAACGCGCGCAGCAACCGGCAAAGCCTGCAGCCACGTTCAAACCCTCGGAAAAGATCGGCGCCGACAGCGCGGTGTCTTTTCCCGTGGATATCTGACCGCACGCCGGGACAAACACAGGAAAAGAGACACCATGAAGAGAGGCTTCCCCGTTGAACTCGTCTACCAGGTATTTTCACTGCTGATTGCCTTTATCCTGGTGCATGCACTGTACGTCAGCTTCATCAGGCCGCAGGCCGCTGCCTTCATCGAACAGGAGATGCTGCAGATGCAGTCTGATCCCGAGTACGTACAGCAGCGCTCGTTCTTCGTGGTGATCAAGGATTACGAACAGGAAACCTGTTTTGTCCTCATGCTATGGGCCTTTGCGATTCTCGGTTTCAAGGGCCGGATGACCTTTCGCCAGCAGGGCCTGCTTGACCAGGACCTGCTGCGGCTGCCGGCGGAACTGCCGATCGGTCCGGAAGATACACGCGATCTTGCCGGGCGCGTCCAGTCGCTGCCGGCATCCATGCAGCACTACCTGCTGCCGCGCGCACTGCTGACCGCCATCGAGCGCTTTGCCGCCACCCGCAATGTCCAGAACGTGTCCACGGCGGCGCGCGATATCTGCGACTCGGAAGGCGATCGCCTGGAATCCGAACTGTCCATCATCCGCTACATCGCCTGGGCCATTCCCTCGGTGGGCTTTATCGGCACGGTGCGTGGTATCGGCGATGCGCTGGGACAGGCACACCGCGCCGTCGAGGGTGACATCACCGGCGTCACCTCCAGCCTGGGCGTGGCCTTCAACTCGACCTTTATCGCACTGGTCATCAGCATCATCCTGATGTTCTTCATCCACCAGCTACAGCTGATGCAGGAGCGCCTGGTGCTCGACAGCGAACGCTATATCGACCACTGGCTGATTCGGCGCCTGCAGGCCTGACTCGCGCGTCCCCGGATCCGGCAACATGAAGCGCCGTTCTGTCTCACCCTTTTCAATGTCGTTCCTGGACGTCATGTTCTGCGGCTTCGGCGCCGTGGTGCTGCTGGTGCTGATCCTCAATACCGACACCGTGCGCGCCCGCAACGCCGTGTTTGCCGACCTGCGCTCCGAGGTGGTGCGCCTGGAGCAGGAAGTGATCGTTGGCCGGGAGCAAATGGTCACGGCGCGCAACAGCCTGGAGTCGACCGACAGCGAACTGGTCACGACCCGCGGCGAGGCCGAGCGCATCATCGAGACCATCAGGAAACTCGAGATCGAAGTCGCGCGCATGGAAAACGAAACGCTGGCCAGTCAGCAGCATGTGAATGAACTGGCGACTGACCTGAAGAGTCTGGATGAAGAACGGCAGCGGCTGGGAGCGCCACAGCCGGCCGACCGGGACAGCGGCACCCGGGTGCGCAAGGTCAGGGGAGAAGGTGATCGCCAGTACCTGACGGGATTGAAAATGGGCGGCAAGCGGGTGCTGATCCTGGTGGACGTCTCGGCCAGCATGCTGGATGAGACCATCATCAACGTGGTGCGGCGGCGCAACATGGATACCGCCAGCAAGCGCAGCGCACCGAAGTGGCGCCGCGCGCTGAAAACCGCGGACTGGCTCGTCAGCAACCTGCCGTCTGCGGCGCGCTTTCAGCTGTATGCCTTCAATACCCGGGCCAGCGCCGCCGTCGCCGGTACCGAGGGCACCTGGTTGCAGGCCGCCAGCCGCAAGCAGGTGGACAGCGCCATCAGTGGCCTGCGCCAGACCGTGCCGGGCGGCGGCACCAGCCTGCATCACGCGCTGGCGGTTGCCGGCAAGCTGTCGCCGCGGCCGGACAACATCCTGCTGGTCACGGATGGTCTGCCGACACAGGGCCGCGGCAAGCCCCGCGGGACCACGGTGTCCGCCGACGAGCGGCTGAAGCATTTTCAGGGGGCCGTCCGCACCCTGCCCTCGGGTATACCGGTGAATACGGTGCTGCTGCCGATGGAAGGCGATGCCTATGCCGCGGCGGCCTACTGGAAACTCGCGCTGGATACGCGCGGCTCCTTTCTGACACCGGCACGGGACTGGCCATGAGACGGCGAACCCGACGCAGTGTCGACATCTTCAACCTGTCATTCCTGGACGTGGTCTCCTGCGGTTTCGGCGCCATCATCCTGCTGCTGGTCATCGTCAAGATCTCCGAGCCGCATGTCATCGAACAGCTGGCGGTGGACCTCAGCGGACTGGTGGCACAACTGGAGGCCGAGCTGCACGAGATCAGGGGCGAAACCACGGTGCTGAATCGCGATCTGACCTCCCGGCAGGAGCAGCTCTCTGTGCAGCGCGAGAAACTGGCGCGCCTGCAGGGCGACATATCGTCCATTCGCGGTCAGTACGCCGCAACCCGCAACGAGCACGACACGCAGACCATTATCAAGGGCCAGCTGGCCTCGGCGAAACAGGACCTGACGGAGGAGATGCGGCGCCTGCTGGGCAGTGGCTACCAGCGCAAAAAGCTGGCGGCGACCATCGGCGGTGTGCCCGTGGACAGCGAGTACATTATCTTCATCATCGACACCTCCGGCTCCATGCAACAGAACGCCTGGTCGCTGGTGCAAAAAAAGGTCACCGAGGTGCTGGACATCTATCCACGGGTCAAGGGCATCCAGGTGATGAATGACATGGGGGACTACATGTTCTCGCAGTACAAGGGCAAGTGGATACCCGACACGCCGGCACGCCGCAAGGCCATCATCAAGCGGCTGTCCGGCTGGCAGCCGTTTTCCAATTCAAGTCCGGTGGAAGGCATCGAGGCGGCCATCCGGCGCTTCCATGCGCAGGACAAGCGGATCAGCCTGTACGTGTTCGGTGATGACTTTGCGCGCGGCTCGATCGAGACCGTGGTCAACACCGTGGCACGGCTCAATCGTGCCGACAAGTCCGGCCGGCGGCGCGTGCGTATCCACACCGTGGGCTTCCCGGTACTGTTTGGCACGAGCAGCGGCATCCCGGTAAACGCCATGCGCTACGCGGCGCTGATGCGCAAGCTGGCGGAAACCAACGGCGGCAGTTTCGTCGGCCTGAACAGCACCCGCTGACGTCACCACCATCCCGTTTCGGGTTGCCGGCAGGCACAATTTCGAATCCCGCTTCCGGCATGCAGCGCATGGGTGCATCTCATCCGGCTGTGCGGGTACAGACAGCGGCGCGTGCACGCATGGCGTCCGGAAACACGCAAATACTGCATCTCGCCAGGCCGCGCGTGGTATTTCCTGCATAAGCGACGAATATTGTGAAGCCCGCATCACATACCGCGTCGACAATGTGATCCAGTCAGGAGACGGCATGTAAACAGGGTCACATAACCTTGAGCGTCAATCACCACAAGGACGCTTGCCACTGATCCAGTATCCCCAATTTCTCAACGGGATTGATCACAGCTCATCTCATTAATTGCAACAGGTGTCACGTTGGCAGGGTGACGGGTATCGCTGCGACCGATACAACCATGCACTAGATTGTCACTCGTGGTGGTCCGGCAGGTTCTGGACCACGAGTAATGACAGTTCCCTGTCATACCCGATGGATAATCCAGGGACATGTCTGACATTGACAGGAGTTACATCAATGAGACCAAAAGACTATATATATTTCATACTGGGGATGAGCTTTTTCCTGCTCGGAATTTCCAGCGCGCATGCCACGACGGTTTTACATGAGGAATTCGAGATAGTTACGGGCAATACAGTGATACAAATAGAAGAAATTACAGATCTGGTACCAGGCATCTACGAGGCAACACTAGTGGACTACGAGCTCCCGGTCGCTTTCGATATCCTGGCACTCGGGATCATTCAGGAAATCGCACCCCAGGTATTCGTACCACTCGGATATGCCTTCGGCACGAGTTCGTTCACATTCGACATCACGAGCCCCGGAACGATCTTGGCAAACCTGGTGGCGCACCCGGGGGCAGGCGGGACAGGGACCTATGGACTCCAGATCAAGGCAATACCGATTCCGCCCGCTGCCATGCTATTCCTCTCGGGTCTGATCGGCCTTGTGCTTGTGGCCCGCCGGTCCGGCAGACCGGGAACAGCCTGACGGGTTCGATCCACAACGCCAGCGGTTACAGGCACCATGCCTGAGCCGCCTTGTTCAGCAATTGATGACTATTCTTTCAGCCACAGTCGCGGTCTTTATTGTCCCGGCCGGCACGTCATACCGGTCGGGACAGTCATGATGACCTGTGTCCCGACACGGCTTCCGGCGACCGTCCGTGCAGTCAGGCGTGATCAAGCCATGCAAATAATCCGGAGAACACATGATTAATGCTGCCAGACAATTGTATCCGCCCACACGAACCAGGCCGGACCTCAGACTGCAAGCGGCTCGCAAGACCCGCACCGGATCCGATGAAATCGACTTTCAGCGTGTACATCGCGCTATACCGGATGTAAAGCAGTTAGAGGAAAACAGGATACTGACCGGCTTCGAGCCCGATCAATTCAGGGAGTCCTATAATCTCCTGCGTACGCAGATCCTGCATCGATTCAGGAAAAATAACTGGCAGGTCCTCGCCGTCACCAGCCCGGGCGAAGGCGAAGGAACGTCACTGACCGCCATCAACCTGGCAATCAGCATCGCCAGGGAGATCGCCTACTCCGTGCTGCTGGTGGATGCCAACTTGCGCCAGCCGCGGATGCTGGATCATTTCGGCATCCCCGCACGCCGGGGACTGGGTGACTACCTGACGGGCGAGATATCCGTCGAGGAACTGCTGGTCAAACCGGGCCAGTACGAGGACCTGGTCATTCTGCCGGGCGGGAAGCCGCTGGAAAGATCCGCCGAGATGCTGAACTCGCCACTGATGAAGCAGCTGGTAAGGCAAATGAGATCGTGCAGCGAGAACCGCATCGTCATTTTCGATTTACCACCAGTGCTGTCATCAACCGACACGCTGTCTTTCGCGGCACAGACAGACGCCGCCTTGCTGGTCATCGAGGACGGATACACACAGAAGCAGGATCTTGAAGATGCCGTCCAGCGACTCGGCAATACCGAGCTTGTGGGTACAGTCCTCAACAAAAGTCAGGATTAATCGAGCAACCCGAACGGGTTGCCTGCAGCCGCTAGCGCCCGTCGCGGTAACGTGTGTTGTAGCGCGCGTGCAGCGCGTCGCGCGGCCCGCTCGCCAGTCCGGATGAAGGCAACGGTTCCAGGGTGGTGCCGTGTGCAGTGTACAGGTCCATGTCCTTGGCCCAGCCGTTGGCCTCGACCACGAAACGGCGTCGCCAGCCGGCCGGCAACGACGGCAGTTCGGCATTGAATTCCAGGTGCACTTCCTCGCCCGGGCCGATGATGGCCGTGGCATCGTCCACCGCGGCAACCAGTTCAGTTGCTTCGCCGAATGCGGTGTAGTGGCCGGCCATGTAGCGCGTATCCCAGAACGGGCTGCGCTGCGTATACTCATAGTGCGGCTGGCGCTGCGGCCCGGTGCTGCGCCGGGCAAAGCCGCTTTCGGCTACCTGTGCACTCGCCAGCGGCAATGTCGTGCGCCGCGCCTGCGGCAATTCCCCGGCCTGCACCACGGCTACCCGGTCCCAGTAGATCTCCTGGTTGGTGCGCAGGCGCAGCGCGGTGGTGCCGGGCGGCAGTCCGGTCAGCGGCACGGACATGCGGCGCGGCATGCCGGCAGGATAGCCAAATTCCTCCAGGACGACCTGCCACTGTCCGTTGCTGCCGCGCGCCTCCACTGTCGGGGCACGCCAGTCAGCCTGCGCCTGCCAGGCGGCAAACATGGTCTGCGAATAGGGATACTCCACCCAGCCGTCGATCATCAGCACCGGCCGCGCACCCTCGAGCGCCTGCGCGAACTCCAGGGTCAACACCTGTTCGCTGGCCAGCCGGCCGATAAAGCGCCGGTCCACTTCGCCCACCGGGGCGGCGTCCAGGTCGGCGGCCGTGACGCGCGCGGTGACATCCGTGCCATCGCCGGTATAAGCACGCACCGGCAGCTGCTCCGCCTGGAAGAAATGCACCTTGCCCGTCGCCTCCGGTGCGTTAATGGCCATACGTTCGTCCAGCACCAGGTCCCAGCCCGGCGGCAGGTCGTAGGCCACCAGGCGCACGGCATCGAGGTAGGCGGCCTCCTCCATGGGTTCGCCGATCTTGATGACATAGGTGCCGTCACGCGGCTCCGGCAGGCCGGCTGGCAACAGGAAGTTCTCACGCGGACGCGGTGGCGCAGACACGCCGGGCTCGATGAAGTAGCCCAGTCCGCCGACGCCCAGCAGGTCACTGATGAAGGCATAGCGTTCACCGTCCCAGGCAAACAGCACCGGGCAGCTGGACAGCTGCCGCTCGGTCTCGTTGATGCGGTGCAGCTGTCCGGCCGCCAGGTCGAGCTCCGTCTGGTACACGCCGTCCGACCAGGTCAGCGAAACGAAATCGAGCTGCCGGGCACCGCCCAGACCGGCCACCACCGGCTGCAGGCCCTGTCCAGGCGCCGAATGACGCCGCCAGTTATCGGTCAGGATCCAGCGGCTGCCATTGCGCAGGGCCAGCCGGGTACCGATGCCCGAGGCATTGGAGCGCATGGTGGCGGCGTTGTCGTCCTGCCCCGAAGGCGCGATGCCGATAAAGGCATGCCGGCCCTCCCCTGCCGGTGACAGGCGCAGGGCATTGTCCGCCTGCAGCACGGCCACCGCGGGCCCGCGCCCGACATCGATCACCACGGCGGCCCACGCCAGCACGGCCTGGCCACCGGGAAACCGGTACAACGGTGCCAGTGTGTCACCCTGCACTGTGTACACACCGAGGCCCTCGCCGCCTGCCAGCAGGAGTTCGCCGTGACCGTCGCCGTCGACATCGCGCAGCTCGAGCTGCGGGTGTTCGGCAGCCGGCAGCTTGCCGATGACGGTCTTCTGCCAGGGATCGCTGCGGTTGACCTGCCAGCGCATGACACTGCCGTCCGCACCCAGCGCGTACAGTTCCGGGTGGCCGTCGGCGTCGTTGTCAGCACTGACCAGCGCGTCCATGGGTGTGTTGATGAACGCCGCCTGGTCGCTGGCAGGCGTGTAATTCCAGCCCAGCTCGTTGATGTACACGCCGTGCGGGGGTGCGGCCTTCAGCGTAATGATGTCGGTGTCACGGTCGTTATCGATATCCAGCAGCAGTACCTGGCGCGTGGCGGACTGTCCGCCCTCGAGACCGCGCTCGGCGGCAAGCGGGCGGAAGCTGCCATCGAGGTTGTTGTTGAGCAGTTCGTCGGGGCCGTCACCATTGACCAGGAACAGATCCAGATCGCCATCGTGGTCGGCATCGAACAGGGCGCCGTCGACCGTATTGAAGGTCCCGTTGCCGGTCTGCGTGGCCGCGGTGACATCCTGCCAGTTGCCGCCGTCCGCGTGCTGCCACAACTGGTTGGGACCGCGCCGGCACAGGTAGACATCGGTGTGGCCGTCGTTATCGAAATCACCCCACAGGGCCGTGTTCACGCCCGGCACGGCGGCCAGCGGATGGTCCCCGGCCACGGCGAAGGTCCCGTCGTCCCGGCCCAGCAGGACGGTGTTGTAGGCATCGGCCTCACCGGCCCGCCCGGCGACAAACAGGTCGAGGCGGCCGTCTTCATCGATGTCGGCGACGGTCAGGTTCGGCCTGCCGGCCTGTGCATCGCCGGCAGGTGGCAGCAGGGCCAGGGAAACACCTGGCTCGGCAAACAGCGGGCCGGCGGGACGCTGCTCGACCGGCTGCGCGGCAGCGCCCGCCATGCCGGCCTCGCATTTGGGTCCCATGCGGGTGTACTTGAACTCGACCAGCTGTGCGCGCGGATTGCTGGCCAGCTGCTGATAGAGGGTGATGTGGCGGCGGGCCTCGTCGGGCTGGCCCTGCTGGCGATACAGCTGCGCCAGCGCGTAATAGGCGCTGCGCAGGTAGGGATCGGCATCCAGGGCACGCCGGTACCAGTCCAGTGCAGCGGTCGTTTCGCCGCGTTGCTGAAACGACTGTGCCAGGAAGTAGGCAGCATAGGGATCGTGCGGGTCAGCCTCCAGCACTGCCTGCAGATGTCCTGTGGCACGCGCCAGTTCACCGCGACGGAATTCCAGCAAACCGGTGCAGTAACGGACCCGCGGTTCGCCGGGATATTCGGCCGCCAGGGCATCGAGGCGGCGCAGCGCATCCGCCTCGTCACCGTCCAGCTGACGATTCATCTGCGCAATGGCGTGGTTGACCCGGAATGCGAGCTGCTGCGGATACTCTGTAGCGAGCTGCCGGAAGATTTGCAGGGCAGCATCGTAGTCGTATTGCCCCATCAGGCCGACGCCGCGGTTGTTGAGCGCGAGGGCCTGCGCATCCGGGGACGCCAGCTCGTCCGGCTCCCCGGGCCGGTCACAACCGGTCAGGGCTGGCAGCAGACAGCATACCAGCAGCCAGCGCCGTAAATATAAACAGGTTTCAGAGCACATTTCCTGTCTATACTAGTTACAAATGTACTCTGACACCATAATCATGCTTGACTTGTATCAACGATAAAGTATTTATTATGGATTCCGGGCGTTAAATAAATATAAAGGGGGGCATAGCCCATGGTTCTGGACAAGACACTGGTCATTGCGTTGTTCGTTCTGTTCATTGGTGTGAGTGTATTCGTATTTATCACCTGGTCAAATACCCGGGCTGCCCGCAAACACATGGATAATATTTTGCAGCAACAGCAACTGGTAAGGACGCACCCCGATGCACACCGCCTGTCCGAGGCGGTGCATTTACTGCGCCCGTCGGTACGCCTGGGTTTTGATTACACCATCAGGCAGGACGATGGCGAGCTGCCCTATCTCTCGGAGTGGAATTCCGGCGGATCGATGCCGACCAATGCGCAACTTGAGGATGCCCTGAGAAAAGTGACGGCAATCGACTCCACGGGCTATGCGGCCATGCGCAGATCGGAATATCCAAGCGTCGAGGATCAACTGGATGCCGCCTACAAGGCACGCCGTGGCAATCCGTCCGAGCAGCAGGAACTGGATGACCGGATCGAGCAAATCAAGAACAAGTACCCCAAATCAGACGATGCCCTCTGAGCGTCTGCCGGGCTGTAACCGGCAGACCTGCAATTAAACGGGACCGGCATCCTCCATCACTCGCAAACCTGCTGATGAATCGCTGTTGCAGGAACCATACAGGGAACTGACCCCGGTTACCCCGGCCGCCGCATCATTCGCATGCGGCGCCATCGCATTGTCGGTTCCCGGGGCGTTCTGCCGGACTTTTCCTGATGCAGACCTTCTAGTACCCTGCTGATTCCAGGTTGAAGGAAAAACATTCACCTTACCCAAGGCAACACTCGATGCGCCTGCTCTCATTTGGCTCTGCCGCCCTGATTACACTGCTCGGTTTCGTGATTGCCTGGCAGTTCGTGAATCCCGCACCTCCCCGCAGCCTGGTCATCGCCACGGGTGATGCGGATGGCGCTTACTACCTGTTTGCCCGGCGCTACCGTGAACTGCTGGCCGAAAACGGGATAGAACTGGAGGTCCGCACGACCGCGGGCTCTATCGAGAACCTGGAGCTGCTGCAAAACGGCAGCGTCGACCTGGCATTCGTACAGGGCGGCACCGGGGCAGCCATGGACACCGATACACTGACCAGTCTGGGCAGCCTGTATTACGAACCCCTGTGGATCTTTTACCGCGGCGAGCAGACACTGGACCGGCTGGGCGAACTGCAGGGCAAGCGCATCGCCATCGGCGAACACGGCAGTGGCACGCACGCCATCGCCAGCCTGCTGCTGGCGGACAACTTTATCGACACGGAAACCGGCAATATCCAGTCGATCGGCGGGGCAACCGCCCTGCAGGCGCTGCAGCAGGGCCAGATTGATGCCCTGT
The DNA here is from genome assembly GCA_013041945.1 of Halobacteria archaeon. Classification (GTDB taxonomy): domain Bacteria; phylum Pseudomonadota; class Gammaproteobacteria; order UBA9214; family UBA9214; genus UBA9214. The sequence goes on along the minus strand of JABDRC010000065.1, from coordinate 7,110 downwards.
TCCTGGTCGCCGCGCCGGCTGCACCACTGGTGCAGCAGCTGCTATATGCGCAGGATGTTCAGTTGATGTCGTTTGCACGCGCCAGCGCCTACACACGCATGCACCCGTTCCTGTCTGCCGTCACCCTGCCCGAGGGCGTCATTGACCTGCAGGCGAATATCCCGCCGCGCGATACCGTCCTGCTGGCAGCCACGGCGAACCTCGTGACACAGGAAAATTTCCACCACGCGCTGATCAGCCTGCTGTTACAGGCCGCCAGAGACACGCACGACCGTGGCGACCTGTTCTCCAGGCCTGGCAACTTTCCCAACAACAACAACCTGGAATTCCGGCTGAATGACGATGCCCGCCGCTTTTACCGGCACGGGCCGCCGTTCCTGCAGCGCTATCTGCCATTCGGCGCGGCCAGCCTGATCGACCGACTCAAGGTCATGCTGGTGCCGTTGCTGACACTGCTGCTGCCACTGGTCAAGATCATGCCGCCGGCCTACCGCTGGCGGGTGCGCAAAAAGATCTATCGCTGGTACGGGGAATTGCAGGAACTGGACAATGAAACACAGGCACAGCATGGCGAGCAGCGCGTGGAAGTCCTGCTGCAGACACTGGATAAACTGGAGGAAGAAGTGCGCAAGGTTACCGTACCCCTGTCTTACGCCGACGAACTCTACGAGCTGCGCCTGCACATCGGCCTGGTACGTAACAGGCTGCAGGATAACCGGGATCAGGGTACGCCCTGAAATAAAAGCAGCGTATCAATCTTTATATCAACAGGATCACATGGCATTGATATACCTGTCATTTTAACAGAATCAGTCAAATCCGGGCCCGTTATTCAATTCGCCGCCATTTGAGGTAAACTGCTGCCATGAAAAGTGAAGCCCTCTACATCGCAATCCTCGTTGCGCCATGGGCACTGGCGCTTATCGCCTACCTCTATTACCGTCGGCGACAGCGACGCAAGGCACCGAACGGTTCCGGAGCCGGCCGGAGCGACGATGCTCGCGGGGTTTGACGAGACTTTTTACCAGGGACATTCTTCAAGGCAAAGCGGGATCCTGTCCCTGACATGTTCAACCATCGACTTCCAATACATCATTACAGGAGTGAACACATGAAAACTGACACGATCAAACGCCGGGGACCCGGCACACTGGCACTGGTCCCCGCACTGGCACTGGTGCTGCTGGGCGCCGGTTGCTCGGAAAAGGAAACCACGGCCATGCAGGAAGCCGCGCCCGAACCGCAGATGGCGGAACCGGCAGCGCCACCGCCTGTTGAGATGCCCGAACCGGCCGCGGAAGCCCCGGCGGCGGCACCGGCAGCCGCAGCAGCGGCTGCTACCGAAATGGCCTCTGTGGACGGACAGAAAATCTACCAGTCATCCTGCCAGGCCTGCCACGTCGCCGGTGTTGCAGGTGCACCAAAACTGGGTGACAACGCTGCCTGGGCACCGCGCATCGCCAAGGGCAATGACGCCCTGTATGCATCGGTCACGAACGGACTCAATGCCATGCCACCGAAGGGTGGCTGCATGAGTTGCAGCGAGGACGAGCTGCGCGCAGCGGTGGATTACATGGTTGGCGAGGGTTCCTGATCAGCAGCCGGGAACGGAGGCTTTTCGGAAACATGAAGGGGTAAGATCCCGGTTTTTCTGTTAGTCGGGAAACCGGGATCCGGCCCTGTATTCTGCCGCCTTGTGGTCATCCATGACGGACAACTGTCTTCAGACAGCCTGACTGAATATATACTCTGTACATCCTTTGGTCCGCAGATCAAGAACAAGAACCGGTTGTCTCGGGCCTGTTGAAAGATGGAGGTGAGATTATGAAAATTTCAGCGGCTTTACTTTCCCTGTTGTTGCCTGCAATGGCGATTGCCCAGAACTACCAGGGGATGAGTGAGCAAGACATGCAAAACATGATGGAAAAAATGCAGGAAATGCAGACCTGCATGCAAGGTATTGATCAATCCCGAATAGATGCGCTCGAACAACGGGCAAAGAAGATGGAAGCCGAGGTGAAGTCACTCTGCGCAAAGGGCAAGCGCGATGCCGCACAGAACAGGGCCATGACCTTCTCCCGGGAGATAACAAACGATCCGGATATACAGCAAATGAGAAAATGCGGTGACAGCATGAAAGGCATGATGCCAACGATGCCGATGATGGGCCAGGTCGACAGGCCTGAAAAATCAGGCGGCCACATCTGCGATGAATAATGGCAGATTAAGAATTTACGTGGTCTCGGTCCACATCCGCCACGATTAGCAGACAACGGGCTCTTCCACCCTGCATATCCAGGGTCAATATAATTCCTGCCAGTGCCGATAAATGTTGTTGCAGGCCGGCGTGCAACCGGTACAAGCTGAACGGCGCCAGGGAAGGTGGTCCGGAAAATTCCATAAGTACATGTATTAAATAACTTATTCAAACCCCCCTTCCACTGGCCGCTGCACACAGGATATTCGGAGCAGAGGCATACAATGGGCTTATTTTCCAGGGTCAGACAGGCCCCCACCGATACGCCGGCGGCGGAAGACGCTGAATCCGTCAATACGGGGACAGACGAGGTCATTCGTGACAGGGTTCTCGACACACTCGCCGGCATGCTGCGCACCTATGGAAGTCGCGGCTTCGATATCGATGCCATGGACGCCACCGAACTGCAGCGCCGCTGCGAGGCCTGGGTGCGTCACATCCTGACCGGTACGCCGGCGCCATTGGGGGAACAGCAGCCGGATGACGAGGAGCAGGCGGAGCCGGTCAGTATGGACCAGCGCCACTGGGCTGACCTGCAGCTGTTTTTCCGCAGCCACCGGCGCGATGAACAGGCGGCCGTGCTCGACCGGGCCGAAGGCATGCGCGGTCTGATCAGTGAGATGACCAGCGGCCTGCGTTCCGCAATCAGCGACGACAATGCCAAGGACGAACTGGTGACCCGGGAAATGGCGACGCTGAGTACCGTGGTGGAGAGCGATTCCCTGGAAGATATCAGGATGCAGCTGGCCAGGACCGTCGATGTAGTCTCACAGGTGGTGCGGGAACGCCACGCGCGCTATGAAGCACAGCTGGAGCTGATGGGCGAGCGTGTCCATAATCTGCGCGCCGATCTTGTGGCCATGCGTGAAAAGGCAAGCCTGGATGCACTGACCCACCTGCATAATCGCGGCGCCTTCGACGATGTGCTCGCCAGGCAGATCGACTTCTCGTTTCTTTCCGGCCAGCCCATGGCATTGTTGATGGTCGACCTGGATAACTTCAAAGGGATAAACGACAACTACGGACATCCAGGCGGCGATCATGTGTTGCAGGTCATCGCCAATACGCTGATCCAGCTGTTTCCGCGACGTTCGGACTTCATCGCCCGCTATGGTGGCGAGGAATTCGCGCTGATCCTGGTCGACGCCGAACCACACGACCTGGAATCACTCGGTGAGCGCATCCTGAAGGCGGTCCGCGCATTGAACATCGACTACCTGGATAGCACCATCACGTTAACCTGCTCGGTCGGTGTTGCAATCGGCACCCCGCAGGACAGTTCGGAGACCCTGCTCAGGCGGGCCGACCAGGCGCTATATCAGGCCAAGCAGGACGGGCGCGACAGACTCGTACTCTACGATTGAGTCCTGACCGGGCCGAATAAAGTTCCAAGGTGTGCTGCGTCAACAGGTGATCATGTAATGCGCTGGTGACGGGCCTGCCGGTAGAGCCGCCTGAAGTCCTGCATGACAAGCAAGAGATACAGTCCGGGCGCACTGCCGAGGAGCAAAACAAGCAGGTAGAGGAATGCCAGCGCGCCGGCAAGGTCGTGCGGCATCCCCGCCGCAACAAACAGACTGACGGCCGCGGCCTCGCGTACACCAAGCCCGCCGATGGAAACGGGTAATGCGGTGGCCACGAAGACCAGGGGCACAATCACCAGGTAATCGAGCAGCTGCACCGTGGCGCCAAGACCGAGACCAAGCAGGTAGTAGACACCCGCAGCCATCAACTGGATAGCGATGCTGATGGCGAACACCTGCGCCACGAGTACGGGGTGGGCAAGGTAGGTATGGATTGCTTCGACAATGCGGAGCACCCCGGCAACGACCCTGAACCGGCGCCAGCGGGTGAGCGCGGCATGTACCGACCGGTGGGTCCAGCGGCTGCCGATGAGCACGAGCGCCACAACCGCGAGCGCCAGCAGCCACGGCAGGGTGCCCGCCAGTATGCGCACATAGGCATAATCGCGGGACAGGAACGGCACGATCACTGCCGCCGTGGCGATCATCGCTACAAAACCGAACAGGCGTTCGGTGATGATCGGTGAAACCGCAACGGTTACATCATGTTTATCCCGGTAAATGTAATACATGCGAAAGAGACTGCCGCCGATTGTGGTCGGCAGAACATTATTGAAGAAGGCACCGACGAAAAAGGGGGCGAGCAGCGCTGCGGGACGGTAGCCATATGCATGGTAATTCAGCAGGACCCACCAGCGGATACTGGCCAGTGTAAAGAGCAGGAGCTGCAATATCACTGCCAGCGGGACCGCCCACCACCTGACCTCCCGGACGCTGTCGACGATACGTGAAATGTCCAGCGCGTAGACCAGCAGCGCGAGCAACAGCACGCTGACAGCTATTTTCAGAAACCTGGCCAACCCCCTGTTGCCTGCGCCGGAAACGCCCGTGTTCACGACCCATTCCCGGCAGGATGACGAGCCCGGTCCGCGCCGGCGCAGGCGTGCCACTGTCCGGCCATGATCAGCTGGGCGCCCGGCGGGCTGCCGCTGGCAATCGCGCGCATCACTTCACGGGTATGGTAAAGGGCGGCACGGCCCCGGACAGCGGCCCTGTCAACGGCATCGCTCACCCGTCGGGAAGGATCTTGGCCTGCCTGACCAGTTTTCTGGCCGCCATGTAAATTTGCCTTCTGTCGATGACATCGGGATCGTACTGCACCGCAATCAGGCCGTTGTCATAATCGATCCTCACGTCCAGGACCCCGTCTGTTTGCTGCAGGTATTCTTCATATTCCTCTATGCAGCCACGGCATCCAATGCCTTCGACCTGGAGTCGCACCATTGCCGCTCGTTTATCGGCAGGTTCCTCACTGGATGTGGCAGACATCGACTCTCAACCCGGTAGTCTCAATGTGTATGACAACAATATAACAGGAGTCAGAAAAACGTACGATGGCTATTACAGCCGCAGATATTCTGTCATCAAGGCAGGATACATCGCCGGGTTGAACAGGATATTCGTGATGTAGTTGCATTCATGCGTGCAGGTCCGGCAGTGCGGATTGCTGTCGGCTATGGATTGCAGGACGTCCGCTGCCTGCTCGCTGCGGATCACCTGCATGATGTCGCAGTCATGGTCGCGCACGTTGCCGAGGCTCTCTGTAAGGATCTCGCAGGGGTACACCTCGCCCGATTCAGTCAGCACCAGATTCAGCTTCCCCGCGTAACAGGGCAATGACCGGTCCTGGCCGGTCAGCGTCTGATGAATAAACCGCCGCTGCAATACGTCCTGCGCCGCCTTGAGGCGCGCCCCGCTGAACCGGTGTCTGCCGCCGGTCCGCTCCCTGAGGCGCGTTGCCAGCGTCTCTGTCGCACGCCGGTACCTGTCGGGCTCGACCTGTTTATAGCCGTTGTCCAGCAGGTTTCCGCGCACCATCGAAATGGTGTGCGTAACCCGGCTGTCCAGGCCATTGACAAAGTCGATGATCCCGTCTGCCTTGTGCTGGTTCTGCGCAGTGAGGACTGTATTGAAACCGAGTTCGAAATTCGGACAGGTATCGAGGAGCCCCTGCAGCAGCGCATAGGTCTGCATGGTCTTGTCGAAATTGTCGCGGGTATTGCGCAACATGTCATGGTCGGCGCCGACGCCATCGAGCGACAGCTTGACGACGACGACACTGTTGCGGCAGTGCTCTGCAATCCGCTCGGTCTGCTCCCGGATCAGATCGGGCAACAGGCCGTTGCTCGGAAACAGCATGACGGCAGGCCTGTTCCGGTCGTAGAACACCTTGCTTATCTCGACCAGGTCCTTGCGCAGGTAGACCTCGCCGCCCGAGAAGGCAAGCCACAACAACCTGCCCAGGGAACGGGAGATGCGCTCGATCTCATCGAGCGACAGTTCCGGCGCCGGGGTCTTTGGATTATCCGGACTCTGCAGGTAAAAACAGAACGGGCAGCTGGCATTGCACTTGCGCGTCAGAAAAAAGGTCAGATGAACGGGCCGACGTTTCCAGAGGATCGATCCGGCATGCCGTACAAACGCAGGATTCACCCGGCGCCTCCCAGCAGTCCGGCATAGCGTCGGTAGCTCAATAAGCCGGCGATACCGCCTGCGCCGACCGCCAGGGGATAACCCAGCAAATAGTAGGCCGAAGCCGCGCACGCAAAAGCAATCCCCCGGGCCCGGTAGAATTCCTTGAACAGATTGCGATTCACAGCGATATTCAACGCCATCAGTACTACAATAATTGCGGCATACCATGCATTCCCGGTAGCCAGGACGACCAGCAGCGCAAGCATGCTGCCGAACAGGGCGGCTACATCGAACTTCAACGCCCACGAGGCGGTGCCGGAGTCTGCAAGCAGATCCCTGTTATGTATCGAATAGATGGTCCAGTACTTGGACTTTCTGAAACCATTGCTGACCGAGCCGAGGAGGGAAAAGTCGAACAGGTGCCGGACCTGAATATCGGGGTCCATCATGAGTCGATGCCCGGTCCTGCGCAAGCGGTGACTGAAGTCGACATCCTCAATTATGGGCAGAAAATTTTCGACGAAACCGCCACTTTTCTCAAAGGTGTCCGCGTAGAGCACCATGGCATGTGCTGCAATGTAGTCGGGATTGTCGCGAACACGGCTTTCGTCGTGATTGACGAAAACCGACTGAAACGCACTGAAGAAACGATCGTCAGCCGGCTCCATCGTGTAGGTCCCGCCCAGTACCACCTCCCGGCCCGCTGTACCCAGCGTGGCAACAGCCCTGGCGAGGGTGTCCTCGTTCAACAGGCAGTCCGCGTCGGTAAAAAACAGAATGTCCCCGTGACTATGCAGTGCACCGATATTGCGTGCCCGTGACACCCCGGAGTGACGGGGCAGCCGTACCAGCGCG
>JABDRC010000064.1 GCA_013041945.1 Halobacteria archaeon | reverse complement strand
GACCGCAGGTAATCGCCGGACTCCGGCTTGCGACTCATCGCCACCACCTCGTGCCCGTGGCCGGACAGCAGGTCAACCGCGATACTGCCGACACCGCCGCTTGCGCCGGTCACGATCACCGGCCCCTGCCCGGCCTGCAGCCCGTTTTGCTCGAGACGGTCGATCGCCAGCGCCGCGGTAAAGCCGGCCGTGCCCAGCGCCATGGCATCGAACAGCGACAGACCGGCCGGCAACGGCACCACCCAGTCCGCCGGTACGCGCACGATTTCGGCAAAACCGCCGTCATGGCTTTCACCCAGGCCACACCCGGTCACCAGCACTTCAGCGCCCGGCGTGAAGCGTGCATCGACCGACTCGAGCACAGTGCCGGCCACGTCCACGCCGGCAACCAGCGGGAAGCGGCGCAGGATTTTTCCGCGCGCAGCACCCGCCAGCGCATCCTTGTAGTTGACGCTGGAATAGCGCGCCTCGATCAGCACCTCGCCGGCAGACAGCTGGTCCAGCGTGATCTCTTCCACGCCACCGGGCGAGCCTTCATGCACGCGCAAGGCACGAAACCTGTTCATGGGCTGGCGGCAGCCTGCCAGTCCAGGTAACCCTCATGCGCAAAGGGCAATTCACCACGGTCACCGGCCAGGTAAATCATCCCGCCGAGGCTGTAACGCAGCCGCATCTGACCGGGTTCCGCCTCCGGCAGGCGGCCGGGCACGGTGACATCAAACACGGCCACGCCGCGCGCCGGCACATCCACCGACTGCCGGCTGATGCCCCAGGCAAACTCCACGCCACTGAGTTCCACGCGATAGCGCAGCCCGGTAACCGGCATGGCGGCATCGGTCCGGTTCTCCAGGTTAAGCTGCAATATGACCTGTTCGGTCTGTGCCACCGGCTCGACACTGTCGAGGGTGACGAGCGGAGATTGTGCATGGTCGGGTGTGGCTGCACAGGCGCACAGCAGTGTGACCACCGGCAGCAGCGATAGTGACCTGTAAAGACCGGCGCTCAGTCCGGCATCTCCTCGCCCCTGCAAACCGGCCCATAGGGTGTATCGCGGTGCAGGCCATGGTAGTGCATGCGGTAATGAACGAAGCGCGCCCGGTCATCGAAGTGCATGAACGGATTGCCGTCGATCTGCTCCTGCATGGTGGAGGTGGTCTTTTCAGCATAGTTATGCCCGGGCCGGACCACGGTGCTGGCGGAAAAATGCGCTGCCATATCTTTCAGCGTTACGTACATCTGCTCCGGATCGCCGCCGGCCAGGTCGCAACGCCCGCAGCCGAACACGAACAGCGTGTCACCGGTTATCAGTTCATTGCCGACGTGATAACAGGCCGAACCCGGCGTGTGCCCCGGCGTATGCAGGGTGGTGATGTCCGTCTCTCCCACCCGGATCACGTCACCGCCGTGATGCAGGGTCGGCAGGTCGAGGCCCTGCCCCCAGAACTCCGCCTCCGGCTTCAGCAGGTGCAACTGTGCATCGGTCTGGTCCAGCACTGCACTGATCCCGTTGATATGATCATGGTGACTGTGGGTCAGCAGGATATCGGTAATCTTCATACCGTGCTGCGCGGCACGCGCCATGACGGCAGGCACATCCCAGGCGGGATCAACCACGGCAGCACGGTCGCTGGCATGGTCGTGCACCAGGTAGACGAAGTTCTCCATCGGCCCCAGTTCCAGGGCATGGATGGTGCAAGGTGCCGCGTCAGGCATCGGTATGGTAACGGCTGGTCCTGATCATATAAGGTATTATGGTCGATTCATTCACGTGATTCCACGCAGGGAGCACGCCGTGCCCGCCGACAAACTTGTCCTGTTGCCGGCCGATCCACACGTCGGCGCCGGTGATTGCAGCGGCCTTGCGGCATGCCTGCAGAACATCGGGCTGATCGGTGAGCAAACGGCACATGCCAGCGGCCTGTTTTATCCGACCGGAGACCGGTTCCTGCAACTGGTCAGCTTCCTCGGCTGTTCGCCGTCCATCGAACTGGAACCGCCACAGAACAGGGCCGAACTCGACCAGGCGGTCGCGAACGGCCGCTTCTGTCATATCGTGCTGGTCTGTGAGACGACGCTGCAATTTCGCGCAGACCGGCAGACCCGTCCGCCACGCTGCCCGCATTGCGGCCACCCCGTACCGGACTGGCAGACGCACATCCGTACCTGGCAGGACAATCCGGCAGAGAGTCACTGGACGTGCGCGGCCTGCGGCGAAGCGGGCGAACTGACCGACTGGGTATTTCGCAAGACCGCCGGATTTGGCAAAGTCTTTCTTGAAATCAGGGGGATATATCCATCAGAGGCCATTCCCGGCGAAGCACTGCTGGCGGCCCTGGCAGGGCACACGGGTGGCACCTGGCGTCACATGTATATAAAGGAGTGAGCCCCCGCCATGCGTCTGTGCGACAATAGCCGCACACTTCGACCGACAGGCATGCGATGAGCGAACCAATCAAGTTGAACAAGGAAGAACGTATCCTGCGCGTCATGAAGCGGGTGCTGACCGACGTCGCCAAGGACACCTATACCCGGCCGGGCCACCGCCATCCGCTCAGCGATGCAACGGTCGACGGTATTCGCAAGTGCCTCGCACTGATCAGCGCACGCGAAACCGAGCTCAACGAGGCGGCCGGCCGGTCGATGGATGCACGCCCGCGGTTTGTCGACGAGCCGCCGTCGTCCGTCGTCGTCCAGCTGGATGTCCCCGGCAAAAAAGACTCGGACTAGATCCACCGGCCGGCGGTCCCCGCCACCCCCCTGCACCACCCCCCCGTACCGCGGCAGCCTGCACTGGCCTGCTGCTTAAGATTGATTCCGCCAACGCCGATAGCCTCCCGAGAGGGGGACTCTCCTTGGGCATGGCTCGACCATACCCAGGAGAATCAGAAATTACCTCATATAAATCAAAATGTTGTCGAGGCCACCGGGAATGCCTGCCATGGAGCAAGGGACTGACAAAAATCATGGCCGCCACCATGCTCAACAGGCATGGCCGCGGCGCCCCGGTATTTCCCGCATAAAACACGCCCTGCGCAGCCTGTCGGTGCTGCCCTGGTTGCTGCTTGCGCACCCCTCGACCGGGCTGGCCACGACCCTGCCGGACGACCTGACCAGCATGGGCCTCGAGGCACTGATGAATATCGAGGTCACGTCCGTTGCGAAGAAACCGCAGAAAAAGTCGGAGGCGGCAGCCGCGGTTTTCGTCATCACCAGTAAAGATCTGCGTCGCTGGGGCGTCACCAATATCCCGGATGCCCTGCGCCGTGTCCCCGGCCTGCAGGTCGCGCGCATCGATGCCAACAAGTGGGCAATCACCTCCCGCGGCTTCAACAGCCGGTTTGCCAACAAGCTGCTGGTCCTGATCGACGGGCGGACTGTCTATACCCCGCTGTTCGCAGGCGTTTACTGGGACGCCAATCTCGTCATGCTGGAGGATGTCGAGCAGATCGAGATCATCCGCGGCCCCGGCGGCACGCTGTGGGGTGCCAACGCCGTCAACGGTGTCATCAACATCATCACCAGGTCTGCCGCGAACACGCAGGGCACACTGGTTTCCGCCGCGGCCGGCAACGAACTGGAACGGCTGGTCAATGTACGCCATGGCGGGACGACCGGTTCCGGAGCACATTACCGCGTCTACGCCATGTCCCGCGCGAATGACAGCGGCTTTGCTGCCCCGGGCGCACATGACGACGCCGAAATTGCCCAGGCCGGTTTCCGCACTGACTGGAGCACGGGCGAGGCGGACAGCCACACACTGCAGGGCGACTACTACCGCGGGACAGCCGGGCAGGAGCTGCTGATCGCCCCGTCCGCACCGGCCACGGTTACAGACGACGCCGATACCGAGGGCGGCAACCTGCTCTACCGGTGGACGCACCGGTCCGGCAACGGCTCGGATATCATCTTGCAGGCCTATGTCGACTATGTCGGCCGTGAAAGCGCCGTCCTGTTCGAGGACCGCTATACGCTCGACCTGGAGTTGCAGCATCACTTCGCCTGGAACGATCGCCATGATGTCGTATGGGGACTGAATTACCGCAGTATCGACGATGACACCGAGGCCACGCAGATTTTCAGCCTGGCACCGGCCGAGCGGCGGGTCGACCTGGTCACGGGATTCATCCAGGACGAAATCGGCCTGTTCAGCGAACAGGCAAAACTCACCCTCGGCACCAAGCTGGAGCACAATGACTTCACCGGCTTCGAGGTCCAGCCGAACATCCGCCTGGCGTGGCTGACAGACTCCGGCAACACTGTCTGGGGCGCGGTGTCACGCGCAGTGCGTACACCCGCACGCGGCGAACATGACGTCAGCCTGACGGTGCTGCCCCCGCCGAGCCCGCCCGGTCTCCCGCCACTCACCATCAACGGCAACAGCGGATACGACACGGAGAAACTGGTCGCCTGGGAGATTGGCCTGCGCCGTGCACTCGCGGATTCTGTCACGCTCGACGCAACGGCTTTCTACAATCGCTACGATGAACTGAGGACCATCGAAATCACATCCATGCCGCCGGGGCCGTTCACGGCGATCTTCGACAACAACATGGAAGGCAATACACAGGGTTTTGAAATCGATGTGCACTGGCAGGCCAGGTCATGGCTCTCGGTCAACGCCAACTACACACGACTGGAGATCGATCTCGATCTCGTCAACGGCAGCATGGATACGACCTCGCTCAGTGCCGAACAAGCATCGCCCGAACACCAGGCCAATCTGTGGATTGCCGCCGACCTGGACAACAATGTCCAGCTGGATGCAGGTCTGCGCTATGTCGACAGTCTGCAGAATCCCGGCTTCGCGAAGACCGGTGATTACCTGGCATTCGATGCACGCCTCGCCTGGATGCCGGCACCCGGCATCGAGCTATCCCTGGTCGGACAGAACCTGTTCGACAATCATCATCCGGAGTTCAATCCCGACTTTATCATCTCTACACCGACGGAAGTCGAACGCAGCGTCCATGGAACGGTGAGCTGGACGTTCCGCTAATGACTGCTTCGCAGCACCCGCCGGCAAAACGCGCGAGGCTTTCCGCCCTTGCCGTGCTGCTGGCATTGTTCCTGTCTTGTCCGGCAGTGTCGGCCGCGGAAGAAGTGATCACTGAATACCAGGTAAAAGCGGCATTTCTCTACAATTTCTCGCACTTCGTCAGCTGGCCGGCACTGCCCGGAAGCACGTTCAGGCTCTGCGTAGTCGGCGAAAATCCTTTTGGTCAGTTACTCGACTCGCTGATCGGGAAGCCCGTCAATAACAGCATACTCGTCGTCGAACAGCACAGCAGCCTGGAAAAAATCCATGACTGCCAGCTTGTCTATATCAGTTACTCACTGCAGCCCCGGCTTGACATGATGCTGGCAGATCTGGCCAATCACCCGATACTCACTGTCAGCGACATCGAGTCATTCACCGATGCCGGTGGCATGATCGAACTCAGGATCTCTGATAACAAGGTCCGCTTCGAGATAAACACCTCGGCCGCCGAGCATGCGGGGCTGTCGATCAGTTCAAAACTGTTGTCCCTGGCCACCAGTGTGAAGAAGGGGCAATAGGACGATGCAACTGATCAGGAACATGTCCGTACGCCGCAAGCTGATGTTCATCAGCATGGTAATCACCATGGCATCGCTGCTGCTCGCGAGCGTCGCATTCATTACTTCGGACAGGCTGTATGCGCAAAAGACAGTGGTCGACAGCCTCAGCACCATGGCATCCATGATTGCCGCCAACAGCAGCGCAGCCATGCTGTTCGGAGACAGCGATGCCGGCCTCGAGACACTCGGCTTCCTCAAGTCGCAGGAACAGGTACAGGCAGGCGTTCTCTACCTGCGGGATGGCAGCGTATTTGCCAGCTATCGCCGTGAAGGTTTTTACGATGGCCTGCCACAGCCCGATGTGCAGAGGCAAAGCGTGAAATTCAGATCCAACCATGCCGAGATATTCAGACCAGTCGTGCACATGGACAATGCTATCGGTGTCGTCTACCTGCGCTCCGACATAAATGCCGTACATGACAGGCTCATTTGGTTCCTGGGCATTGTTGCAGCCATCCTGGCCGTTTCGTTACTGCTCGCATTCGCACTCAGCTCACAGTTACAGCGAATCATTACCGACCCGCTGCTCAGGTTGTCTGCGATTGCGCGACGAATCAGTACGGAAAAGAACTTCGCGCTGCGGGTTTCCGGCAGCAGGCGTGATGAACTCGGCCACCTGATCAATGATTTTAATTGCATGCTCGAAGAGATCCAGGAGCGTGACGAGCAGCTCAAGACCTACCAGGCGGAGCTGGAGGACCGTGTTGCGATGCGCACCCAGGAACTCGAAATCGCCAATAACGAGCTCGCAACATCGAAGGAACAGGCTGAGGCGGTTGCCAAACGCATGGAATACCATGCCCATCATGATGCTCTCACAGGACTGCCGAACCGTGTCCTTCTGAATGACAGGATCCGTCTCGGCCTGGCGCAGGCGCGTCGCCAGCAAACCATGCTTGCATTGCTGTTCCTGGACCTCGACCGTTTCAAGATCATCAACGACTCGCTGGGGCATACCATCGGTGACCAGCTTTTGCGGAACATCTCGAAGCGCCTGAAAACCTGCCTGCGCGAAGGTGATACGGTTGCCCGCCTTGGTGGCGACGAGTTCATGATACTGCTGCCCGACATGAAGAGCGCATCGGATGCGGGCAAGATCGGCACCAAGATCATCAAGTCGCTGACAGAACCCGTTAACTGTAATGGTCACGAACTGCATATAACCACCAGCGTGGGAATCAGCATCTATCCGTTCGATGGATCCGATGCAGAGACGCTGGTCAAACATGCGGATATCAGCATGTACCGCGCCAAGGAGATCGGCCGTAACAAACTGGTTTACTACACGGCTGAAATGAATGCCGGATCACGCAAGAAGCTGGCGCTGGAAACCAACCTGCGCTCCGCGCTTGAAAAACAGCAACTCCACCTGGTTTACCAGCCGAAAATAGACATTACCCGCAACACCATCACCGGCGTCGAGGCATTGCTGCGCTGGGACCACCCGACTCTTGGTTATGTCAGCCCGCTCGATTTTATACCCATCGCGGAAGAAAGCGGCCTCATTATCCCGATTGGCGAATGGGTCGTACGCACGGCATTCAGCCAGCTGCGCGAATGGCACGATGCAGGCTTCGGGGAGCTGACCATGGCCGTCAACCTGTCATCGGCACAGCTGTCCAGACCGGGCCTCATAGAAATCCTGAATGACGCGCTGGCCAATTCCGGCATCACCGCCGACAAGGTCGAACTGGAAGTCACGGAGAACGTGGCCATGCGCAATATCGGTTCGGCAATCATGACCCTCGAGAAACTGAAGAACATGGGTATGAGTATCGCCATGGACGATTTCGGTACCGGCTACTCGTCACTTGGCTACCTGCGCAAGCTGCCTGTCGATACGGTAAAAATCGACCGCTCGTTCGTCAGCGAAATTCCGGAAAGCAAGGATGATGCCCTGATTGCACAAACCATTATCGCCATGGCGCACAGCATGAACCTGTCCCTGGTCGTCGAAGGGGTCGAGAATGTCAGGCAGCTGAATTTCTTCAGGCAACAGGGCTGCCGGGTCGTCCAGGGCTACCTGTTCAGCAAGCCGGTCCCCGCGGCGGACATCCTCAAGATACTGCGCACGCAGGAGACGACCGGGATGGTCAATATGGTCAAGTAGGCATTGTGCTAACGCCGGTCCCGCACCGCGTTGATCGGGCTGTAACCCTGCTGCCCGGGCACAAGAGCCGGCCGGATCCCGCCATACCGCGTACTGGCCGGCAGCATGCTGTCGGGATAGGCATAGTATTGCGCAGGCGCAAAGGCTGCCGCCGGCATCGGATAACTGTAGTAATTGTGCGAGCGCCCGCTGTTGTTGTTTTTCATGAAACAGAAGGCCTGCACACTGCCCGACACACACAGGCCGGCAGCGAGAGACAGCACAAGAAACGTTTTCCCTGTTTTCATTTTATACCTCCTACATCAGCTGGTAGGGTGTCTCATCGGTGAGCTGCAGCACCCGCGAGACTATCTTGATGACCTCCTCCACAAACGCGTCGAGATCGGACCAGCGTTCCGCATGATCGATCACCTCCGCGCCGTCCTGCATGATGATCCGCAGTTCGAACTCGCCCCGCTGCCCGTGACTGCCCGGCTCCGCGGTGATGTACATACCGGGCTCCGGATCCTGCCCGCAAATGACCGCCGCGATATAGCGGTAAGTCCGGCCATCCGTGCTCTCGATCTCGCCCAGCACGGTGATGGTGAATTCCCCCAGGCGGTAGCGTCGCCGGGGAATGGCCGTTGCAATCCCGGGTTTCTCTTTCATCAGGCTAGCTCCCTGTTGCAGTATTTGCCATACAATATTCAAAAACCCGCTGTCACGGAACAACGACACACTTGCAAGCAACTGAATTTGTGCATACTAATAGTCATAAACAACCAATCAGGCAACACTGATATATGAGCGATCTGATCTGCCCGTTCAGTGCCACGCTGGCAAAAGACGATTTCGCCTGCAAACACGCCGAACAGATTATCCGGCGCGGCGGTGCCGAGTTTGCCTGTCGCAGCGGACCGCAGCATGCAGACTGTCGCGGGCTGTTCGAACAGCTGAAAAACGTGGCACTCCCGCTGTTTGACCTGGAGGATGACCTGCTGCAGGTCCCGCACGGTGTTTTGCAAAAAATCCAGTTTGGCGGCCTGCTTGGCCTGCAGCGGCTGATTGCGGACCGGCCGGGCGACAAGGTCGATGATATCGCTTCCCTGGTCGAGTCGGCCAGCGCACACTTCGGCGGTATGGATGCCATACCCCACGACCGGCTGGCGGGGGACATTACCCGCTATCAACTGGCCCGCCGGCGCCGGCGCTGACCGCCGGACCGGTGCAGAGTGACGCCGCCTGCGCCCTCAAAACCGCCCCCCCCTGGCGTCGAAATGTCGCCACCGAGCACCACAAGTGGCAGAAACCCGTCACCATCGCTTATCTCCCCGATATTAAAGTAAATACAATCAATAACTTGTGATTCTGGCAAGAATCTTGCTGCAAGTGTCGTTGTAAAGTAACGCCCGCGGCTGCTTGGTACCGGCACCGGGTGTGTGAGGCAGTTATGGCTACGGGTGTGGCAACTGCAATTACCAGGGAAGGGTAAACAACACAGGGACGTTATGTACCAGCAAATAAACCTGTATCAACCCGTCTTCCGGCGGCAACGGAAGGTTTTCTCTGCGGCTACCCTGCTGCAGATAATCGGTATTGCGGCCGTCCTGCTGCTTGGCTTCCATGTTCACGCACAGTGGACAATGAACGGTCTCGACTCGACAGTTGCTTCCCTGTCAACACAGTATCAGCACCTGGAGGCGCGACTCGGCATCCTGGAGAATGCCGGCAGCGACGGCGGCTTCAATGTACCAGCTGAGATCGAACGGCTGCAGCAGACCCTGCGTGAACGCCAGGCCTTGCTCGACAGTTTCTCGCGACTCGATTTCAGGGAAAATACCACCTTCAGCGAATTTTTCGAGACACTGGCAAGACGGACCCTGCCGGGTTTGTGGCTGACCGGCATCAGCCTCACCGAAGACGGCGAGACCGAGCTCAGGGGCTCGACCCTGAACCCGACCCTTGTCCCGCGCTATCTGCAGGCAATGCCCGACCAGCCCCGCTTCATCGCATTGCACCAGGGCTCGGTGCATCTCACGCGCACTGATCCGGAAAAATCCACTATCGCTTTCCAACTCAGCAGTAATGCCGGGGAGGAACTGTAACCATGCGGGAACGTCTGCAACAGCTGATCGACCGTGTGGATGCCATGGAACTCCGTCAGCGCATCATGCTGCTGCTTGTGTGCCTGGCGGTCATGTTCTATGTTGCGGATACGCTGGCCATCCAGCCAGCCATCAAGCAGCAGAAAGTACTCCGTCAGGCAATCACCGACTGGGAACTCAAACTGGACGTGCTGCGCGAGCGCTCTGGTCTTCTTCCGGATCACCCGGCGAACACCGCTGCATCACCACTTGACGACTTGTTGTCACGGCTGTCCCTGCTGAATTCCAGGCTTCAGGAACAGATGGGTGGCCTGCTGGCGCCGGAACAGGCCGTCGAGGTTCTCAAGCAGGTACTGCAACAGGAACAGGGACTCCGCCTGATCGAGGTCAATGCAGGCAGCAGACCCCTGAACGGCAGTGGATTGCTCGACGAGGACGTGCTTCCCGATACCGGTATCAATCGTTACCAGATGCAATTACAGCTCGAGGGCAGCTACCTCGCCACGCTGCGCTACCTGCGCGCGCTGGAAGGCCTGCCGTGGAAATTTTTCTGGGAAGGCATGGATTACGAGGTCACCGAGCACCCGACCGCCCGTATCACCATCGATCTCTATACCCTGGGACTGCCCGGAGACGCATGACGATGCGATGCATTCAAACACTGCTGACCGGCGCACTCGGACTGGCACTGTTCGCGGCCCCGACACTGGCCGGTGATGCTGCACTTTCCGACCCGACCCGGCCCTGGAAAACGGCCGGGTACCAAGGGCAACAGGCAAGCAGCGCCGGCAGTTACACCCTGAGCTCGACCCTGGTATCGAGCACGCGTCGCGTTGCCGTCATCAACGGCCGGCACGTCATCGAGGGTGAAGCCGTCGGCAATGCAACCGTACTTAAAATCCGCAAGCACGACGTCATACTACAGTCTCCACAGAGGCAGATCACACTGAAACTGTTACCGGACATCGTGAAAAAACAACCATGAACCATGGAATCAACACCATGAATACTTACCGAACCGTCACGCTCATCCTGTTGACAACACTGATCGGCACACTCTCCGTCGGCTGCCAGTTGTTGCCGACCCTGCCGACGGAAAACATGCCGGAAATAACGGCCGCGCTGGATGAAAGCATGTACACCGTACCGGACGACAGTGTCTTTACGCCGCCACCGGAAGTAAAAGACGCACTGCTTCCACCCCTGCGCGGGGAACTGCCGGACATCCTGCCGGATCTCGAGCCGCGCTTCGATATCTCGGTGAACAACAGCCGCGCACGCGAGTTTTTCATGAGCCTGGTCAAGGGCACGACACTGAACATGGTGGTGCACCCGGATGTCACCGGCACCATCTCACTTACGCTGCGGGATATCACCATCGAGGATGTCCTGTCCACCACGCGTGACGTCTACGGTTACCGTTACCAGCGCAACGGCAATACCTACCAGGTATATCCGGCGCGCATACGCACCCAGATCTTCACCGTCGACTACCTGCATGCGGTGCGTAGTGGAGGATCACGCACCACCGTCAGTTCCGGCCGGATAAGCGGCAACGGCAGCGATTCTGACAGCGGCAGCAGCGGGACAACCGCCAATGCGAGAGGCAGCAGCACGAGCGGATCCATTGTTTCCGGCAGCGTGGTCAGCACCGAATCCGAATCGAACTTCTGGAGTGATCTGAAGGAGTCGCTGAAGATGATCATCGGCGATGAGGGGGGGCGCAAGGTCATGGTTCATCCACAGTCCGGCGTCATCGTGGTACATGCCCTCCCGGAGGAACTGCGTAACGTGGAAGAGTTCCTGCATACCATCGAGAATGCCGCCCACCGTCTGGTCATCCTGGAAGCCAAGATCATCGAAGTCACACTGGACGACAAGTTCCAGGCCGGCATCAACTGGAATGCCCTGTTCGAATTCGGCGATGACAAGTCGATCCTGTTCGGTCATGCAGGCGGTGGCAGCGTCTTCGATACCGGCGCATCCTCGCTGGCCGGCGCCACCGTGCCGCTGGTCCGCGGCACGCAGGTGATCGGCTTCGATACGACGGCAATCGGCGGCGTCTTCACCATCGATGCCAACCTGAAAGACTTCAACGCCCTGATCGAGCTGCTCAAGACCCAGGGCGATGTGCAGGTACTGTCCAGCCCGCGCATCTCGACCGTCAATAACCAGAAGGCCGTCATCAAGGTCGGACAGGACGAGTTCTTCGTCACCGATGTGGAGACGGAGACCGATGCCGGTTCCGGGGTTTTGAATACCAGCGTCGATGTCACCCTGACCCCGTTCTTCTCCGGCGTCGCACTCGATGTCATTCCGCAGATCAGCGATGACGACAATGTAATTCTCCATATTCACCCGGCCATCAGCGAGGTGACCGAAAAAATCAAGGATATCAGCACCTCCAGCACGGACGAGCTGTCGATACCGCTTGCCCTCAGCACCATTCGGGAGACCGATACCGTGATCCGGGCGAAAAGCGGCCAGGTCGTGGTGCTCGGCGGCCTGATGAAGAATGCCATGCGCGACGAAGAGTCACGCACCCCCATCCTCGGCGATGTGCCGGTGGTCGGCGATATGTTCCGGCACAACCGCTCCGTGGCATCCAAGAGCGAGCTGGTCATCCTGCTGCGCCCGGTCGTTATCGACAGCAACCGCCAGTGGAACGGTCAGCTGCGCTCGACCGCGGACAGGTTCCGCAACCTGCGCCCTGATAACCGGTCCGGCGGCCAGCTACAGACACCCTGACCTGTCAGGAGACAGCATATGTACCTCGAACATTTCGGACTCGAACAGGCACCGTTCACGATCACACCGGACACCGGCTTTTTCCTCGATCACGGCAGTCACCGCGAGGCAATGAATGTTCTGCAGCTCGCGCTGCAGTCCGGCGAGGGTTTTATCAAGGTGACCGGTGAAGTCGGGACCGGCAAGACCCTCCTGTGCAGGATGCTGCTCAATACCCTGGATGAAAGTTTCGTCACTGCCTATATCCCCAACCCGTCTCTCGATCCGCTGGCACTTCGCAAATCGCTGGCACTGGAACTCGGCATTAAATTCGCACACAACATCGGCCAGCACCGGCTGCTTGAGCGGATAACCAGGCGGCTGCTGGAACTCAATGGCGCTCACAGGCAGGTGGTGCTGTTGCTGGACGAGGCACAATCCATACCGGACGACAGCATGGAGGCCCTGCGCCTGCTGACCAACCTGGAGACAGAAAAGGACAAGCTGCTGCAGGTCGTGTTGTTCGGTCAGCCCGAACTCGACCGTCGGCTGCAGCAAAACAATTTGCGTCAGCTGCGGCAGCGCATCCTGTTCAACTATACCCTGCAGCCGCTGGACCGCGAGACACTTGCTATCTACCTCAATCACCGGCTGCTGGTTGCGGGTTACCGCGGCGCGCCCCTGTTCACACGCAGCGCCCTGAAACTCCTGCATCGCAACAGCCGCGGCATCCCGCGGCTGGCGAACATACTCAGCCACAAGGCACTCATGTCCGCCTATGGTCGCGGCGACCGCGAAATCGGGTCGCTGCACATTCGTCATGCATCGGCGGATACCGAGGACGTGCGCCCGCGAAGCCACCGGCTGGCCGTTGCGAGTGGCCTGCTCGGTTTGGCCGGCACAGGACTGTTTACCGCCTGGTACTGAGATTGCCTTGCCATGAGCCTGATCAATGACATGCTGAGAGACCTCGATGCCCGTCGTGCGCACCCCGCCGCGGGCAACCTGGCGGCGTTACCGGCAGCCAGCATCGGCGCCGCGGGGACCGGCATGGTGCGACAGGGCGTGGCGCGGCTGTTTGCCGGACTGGTCGTGCTCACGGTAATTGCAATCGGTGCGCCACTGGTCACCGACCACCTGGGATTGTTTGACTGGGGCGGGCCCGGCGGCCCCGTGGTCATGCAAACAATCACCCTCCCGACGCTGGTAAAGAAGCAACCGGATCGTCAGGCCAGGGCCATGCAATTGCACACCCGCACCACTCCATACCCGGGAGCGTCACAGACGTCAGAAGATACTCCGGGCCGGCACGGCACGGCAGGCAACGCGGAACCGGCACACGTAACGGAGGACACAGCCATAGACACGGCAACGACTGCCGGCATACCTGCGGGTGACCAGGGTACGCCGGAGATCGTTGTTCGTCGCCACGGGCCGGGGCATGAATACCGCCTTGCCGCCAGTGCAGCGGCGGCGGGTAATGAGCTCGGGGCCATTGATCAACTGAAGGATATTCTGGCGCAGGCAGGCGATCATCACCGGGCCAGGCTGCTGCTCGCCCGTCTTTATATCCGCCAACAGCAGAATAGCGATGCCGAAATCCTGTTACAGGACGGACTTGCAAGTCATCCATTGTATGCGCCCTATGCCCGCCTGCTGGCACACCTGCTGGTGACGGACAAACGCCATGACGAGGCCATCGCCCGGCTGGAGTCTGCCCTGCCGGGTGCTTTACGGGACGCCGACTACCAGGCATTGCTTGCAGGCCTCTATCAGCGCAGTGGCAAACCGGCGGCCGCCGTACAGCATTACACACGCGCCCTCGAACTCAGCCCGCAGCAAGGTGAATGGTGGATGGGTCTCGGCATCTCGCAGGAACAGTCGGGCAACCTCGACGCCGCACGCACCGCCTACCGCGAGGCGTTAAAGCTCCGGCTCGATGCAGCACTGCAGGATTACATAGGCAAGCGGCTGCGGCGGTTATCGCAGCAAGCCCCGGCGGCCATGACGAATATACAACCGGCAGGAAGGATCTGAAGCATGTCAGCAAACATGAAACGTGAACGCATTCGTTTGGGCGATCTGCTGATCGAGCACAAGTTGATCTCCCAATCCCAGCTGCAGGCTGCCCTCGACGAGCAAAAAAAGAGCGGCCGCCGGCTCGGCCGGGTGCTGATTGCCAATGGCTATGTCGATGAGGATGACATGCTGCAGGTACTGTCCACGCAGATGCGCATCCCCTATGTCGATCTGTCGATGTTCGAGCTGAACCCGAAGCTGGTACAGCTGCTGCCCGAAACCGATGCACGCCGTCACCGGGCACTGGTGCTGAAGGAAAACCCGGACAGCCTGCTGGTCGCCATGGGCGACCCCATGGATATCTTCGCTTATGACAGCCTGGTGAAGATCCTGCAGCGCCCGGTCGAACTGGCCATCGCCAGTGAAGAGGCGATGCTTGCGGCGATGGACCGCATCTACCATGACGGTGAGGAGATCAGGTCGCTGGCCAGCGAGGTCGGCAGGGATCTGTCGGAGGACACCTTCGATCTCGACAAACTGATGGCGACCAGCAGCCAGAGCGATGCACCGGTGGTCCGGCTGATACAGACCATGTTCGAGGGTGCCGCCAAGGTCAATGCATCCGATATCCATATCGAGCCCGGCGACGAGGTGCTGCGCATCCGCCGGCGTATCGACGGCATCCTGCATGAACAGATCGTCGAGGACCGGCAGATCACCGGCGCACTGGTCTCGCGGTTGAAACTCATGGCGCATGCCGATATTTCGGAAAAACGCCTGCCGCAGGACGGCCGTTTCTCGGTCAACCTCAGTGACCGGCAGATCGATGTGCGCCTGTCTACCATCCCGACCCAGAGCGGCGAAGGCGTTGTCATGCGCCTGCTGGACCAGAACAATTCAATCAAGGCACTGGATCAACTGGGTATGCCGCAGGATCAGCTGGACGCCTTCCGGCGCATCATCCACAAGCCGCACGGCCTGGTGCTGGTTACCGGGCCAACCGGCAGCGGCAAGACCACGACCCTGTACAGTGCACTGAACGAACTCAACACGCCGCAAAGAAAGATCATCACCATCGAGGACCCGGTCGAGTACCGGCTGACCCGCATCAGCCAGGTGCAGGTCAACAACAAGGTCGGCCTGGACTTTGCACGCGTGCTGCGCACGGCGCTGCGACTCGACCCGGATATCCTGCTGCTGGGCGAGATCCGCGACCAGGAAACCGGTGAAATCGCCCTGCGCGCCTCACTGACGGGACACCTGGTGTTATCGACGCTGCATACCAACGATGCCGTCAGCAGTGCTACCCGCCTGATGGATATGGGACTCGAGGGTTACCTGGTGGCATCGGCCGTGCAGTGCATTCTCGCCCAGCGACTGATCCGGCGCGTGTGCCAGAACTGCGCCACACCGCGCAAACTTGACGCCAGTGAACAGGCCTGGCTGCATGACGAGGCCGGCATCAGCCTCGACAATCACGACTTCGTGCATGGCACTGGCTGCAACCAGTGTAACCAGACCGGCTACAGCGGGCGTATCGGCATCTACGAACTGCTGGTGATGGACAGCACCCTGACCGAGGCACTGCGCAACGAGGACCAGAACGCCTTCCAGAAAGCGGCAAGCGAGCAGTCAGGCTACCGGCCGCTGGTACGGAACGCCCTTGATTATGCGCGCGATGGCATTACCACCATCGAAGAAGTCATCCGCCTGTGCGGTTGGGCCGATTGATGCCGGTGTTCCATTACAAGGCACGCGGCAGTCACGGTGACGCCATCGAGGGTACCCTCGATGCCGGCAGCACGGATGCCGTCGCTGCGCACCTGATGGACAGTGGCCTGACCCCGATCGATATTTACCTGCAGGTCAAGCACAGCACTGTGCGCATGGACTTCAACGAACTGTTCAGGCAGAAAGTCGAGACTGCCGACCTGATCCAGTTCAGTCGGCAGATGTACAGTATGTTGCGTGCCGGCATACCGATATTCCGCGCGGTCACGGGGCTGGCCGCGACGACAGCCAACCGGACCCTGAAGCAGACCCTGGAAAACGTGACAGGCAGCCTCGAGTCCGGCCGTTCGCTGTCCGAGGCACTGGCCCAGCACCCGGATATTTTTTCCATGTTCTACATCAGCATGGTGCGGGTCGGCGAAACCAGCGGTCACATCGAGGATATTTTCAAACAGCTTGCCTTCTACCTGGACCGGGAAAAAGAGACCCGCAAGAAGATCAAGTCCGCATTGCGCTACCCGATGTTCGTCATCACCGCCATCGCGGTGGCGCTGGGCATTATCAGTATCTTCGTTATCCCTGCGTTCGCCGACATGTTCAGGAGCTTTGGCGCCGAACTGCCGCTGCCCACCCGCATACTGATGGCCCTCTCGGATTTCATGGTGGCCTACTGGCCAATGCTGCTGGGGGGCATCATTGCGGCGATCATCGGCCTGCGCATGTTCATCAATTCGGAAGACGGGGCCTATCGCTGGGACAAGCTCATGCTCAATTTGCCGCTGACGGGCCCGGTGGTCTACAAGGCATCGCTGGCACGCTTCAGTCACCTGATCGCCATGTCGCTGGGTGCTGCCGTACCGCTGATAACCTCACTGACCGTGGTGGCCCGCGCCCTGAACAACCGCTTTCTGGAAGAGCGCATCCTCGGCATGCGCAGCGGCATCGAACAGGGCAAGGCACTCAGCATGGTCGCCGCGAACAGCGGCATCTTCGACCCGCTGGTGATGCAGATGCTGGCCGTGGGCGAGGAATCCGGCACCATCACCGAGCTGCTGAAAGAGATCGCCGACTACTATGACCGCGAGGTCGACTATGCCACCGAGCGCCTGAGCGCCTCGATCGAGCCGATCCTGACAGTGATTATCGGGGTACTGGTCCTGGTCATGGCGATGGGCGTGTTCCTGCCCATGTGGGACCTCGCCTCGGCCGCACTGCATTGAGGGGAAATCCATGACAGGTAACTGATATTAATAATAATTTGACGCATATTTATTTTAAAGAAACACGGTGTTTTGCCGTTAAACAGAGTGCACGGTTCAAGTGCCATTACCTAAAGGAGTAGGATATGAACAACGTAAAGGGATTTACACTCATCGAACTGGTGATCGTGATTGCCATCCTCGGCATTCTTGCCGCGATAGCCATTCCTAAATTTATTGATCTGTCTTCGGACGCAATGGATGCCGCGAAGAAGGGCATGAGCGGCGCAGTGAAGAGCTCACACGCCATCGCCATTGCCGACCTGAAGGCATTTCCGACCGTGGCCCAGCTGGCTACCTATGTCAACGGTGAAAACATTGCCGCTGCTGCCGGCGGCATCACGGTCGACATCGACGGATCCGCGGAAACCGTACCGACCTACACTGACGCGGCCTGTGGCACTGTGACCACTGCTACCACTGACACGGTCCAGTGTGTGGGTACTATTCCGTAGCGGTACCGGCACACTGAACCTGGCGACCTGGAAAGGGCGGGCCTGGCCCGCCCTTTTCATTAACCGGGGCCGATTGTCCCATGCACTCCCGAACACACAATGGCTTTACGCTCATAGAGCTGATTATCGTGCTGGCCATTATCGGCAGCATTGCGGCGATTGCCCTGCCGCGCTGGGCCCCGGCCGATACCACGGTGGCCGCACAGGCCGACCGTCTCGCCCGCGACCTGCGCCACGCGCAGGCCATGGCCATGAGCCAGGCCCGCACGCTGACCCTTGATATCCAGGGCGCATCCGCCTACCGGGTGATCGACAGCGGCAGCCTGACCGTGACCGATCCGGCGAACCAGCAACCTTTCCAGGTATCCATGGACAATAACGTCACGGTGAGCGGCACCGACACCGGCTTCGACAGCCTGGGCCGGCCCGTTGCCGGCGGCGCCCTGCTGTCTGCCGCGCGCGTGTTTACCGTCAGCGGCAATTCGACCACCGCGACGGTGACTGTCAGCGCCGTCACGGGATTCGTTGCGGTAACGCCATGACCATCCGCGAACAACGAGGTTTCACACTGCTGGAACTGGTCATGGTCATCATGCTGGTGGCGCTGGCCTCGATCCCGATACTGGGGCAGTTCAGCCAGGCATCCGGCACCCTGCTGACCGACGAAATCATCCAGACCGCGGCGCAGCTGGCCCAGGAGCGTGCGGAAGGCCTGCTGGCCGACCGTCGCAATACCGGCTATGCCGCCGTGCCCACCGGCACGGTCAATGATGTGCTGGGCGGCGCCTGGAGCAGCTACAGCCGCACCGTCACCGTCACCTCCCCGCCGGGCGGCAGCGGTTGTGCGGCCGGGGCAACCTGCAAGGAAGTCGTGGTCAGCGTGGACCACAGTGGCAGAACGCGCGCCGAGGTTACCTTGATGCTGGTGAGTTACTGATGGCGAACAGGCGACAAAGCGGATTCACGCTGCTGGAAATGATCATTGCCCTGGTTGTAGTGGGACTGCTGGGTGCGGCCGCCGGTTACAGCCTGGTCGGTGGCACACTGGCATTTTCGGGCACCGCGGACGCCGTGCAGACACTCGGCAAGCTGCGCCATGCCAGCGAACGCATGGCCCGCGAGGTCCGCGAGATCCGGCGCGATCCCGTGACGCCGGCCGTGTATGACATTACCACCATGAATACCACCACACTGGCCTTCACCAAGACCGACGGGACCACCGTGACGCTGACCGGGTCACCGCCCCTGGCCACCCTCGCCTACTCCGCACCCGCCGGCACCCATACCCTGACCGACGAGGTCGGCAGCCTGGCCTTCAATTATCTGCAGGCCGACGGGTCAACAGCGGCCACCGGCAACGGCGACGTGGCGTTTGTCGAACTCGAACTGGTGCTGACACGCAGCGGCAACAGCTATCCGCAGCGTGTGCGTGTCTCCCTGAGGAACCGGCAATGAATACCCGGTTGCCGCAGCGGCAACGTGGCGCAGTCACCCTGATGGGCGCCCTGTTTCTGATCATTGTCATCATCGTGCTGCTCAACACGGTACAGCGCATGGCCGCCTCCGGGATCACGGATACCGCCCTGCAAAACGACGCCGTCGAGGCCCTGTTCATTGCCGAGAGCGG
>JABDRC010000063.1 GCA_013041945.1 Halobacteria archaeon | reverse complement strand
CTCCGAAGAGCTGAACATGATCCGCGACCAGCTCGGCGACTTTCCGCTGGTCGGCTTCTTCGCCAACGGCGAGATTTCACACAGCCGGCTGTACGGTTATACCGGCGTGCTGACGCTGTTTGTCTGAACGAATCAATCGCGCCTGCGAGACGCTCCTGCATCAATCAATGTTCCCGCAGGAGCGCCTTTGCTTGCGGGTGCAGGTACATCGATTGATGCAGGAGCGCCTTTGCTTACATGGATGTAGGTACATCGCGTAGCGCAGGGACGCGCGTGAGCGATGCAGGCACGAATGTACCGTTCAGACAAACAGCGTCAGCACACCGGTATAACCGTACAGCCGGCTGTGTGAAATCTCGCCGTTGGCGAAGAAGCCGACCAGCGGAAAGTCGCCGAGCTGGTCGCGGATCATGTTCAGCTCTTCGGAGTTTTCCCCGAACTGGTAGCGTCCGCGCCCCAGGCAACTGTAGTACACACCGCCGCGTATCTGCCCCTTCGCCCGCCTGGCCAGGTCCGACAGCATCCGCATCATGTCCTCGCGCGCAGCGTCGCCGTCACGGCGGCAGAACATGATGCGGGCGTCGTTTTCCAGATTGTCGCCGACAGCAAGCAGCTTTTCCTCCGGATCGATACCGATCAGGTTGCGCACCAGGTAGTCACCGGTGTCGGAGCCGGGCACCGGAAAGCCGGCGAAGATGTAGCCGGCAACGCGTGACAGGTCGTGCGACAGGACCTCGCCGATGTCCTGTTTGAACACATCCAGGGCCGCCTTGCCATCCAGTTCGGAAATGACATTCCCGCTGCAGGCCGTAATGACATGCTTGCTGCCAAGCGGCGTACAGCCCTGCGTCAGGCTGCTGATGACCGGGACCTCGCCCGAGAACAGTACGCCGGACAGGCCGCCCTCGGTGATCTCGCCCGCGATCTGCTGCTGAAAGTGTTCATCACCGGACGAAGTCAGGCCGCCGACGAGGAAGCCGGGATCAAGCTGGGCCGACAGCGACTCGATGATTTGCGGGAGATAGCTGTTACGCGGATCGCCATGCACGATAGCGAAGTGGGCATGCTTTTCGGCCAGCCAGTCGCCATTGGCTGCCAGCATGTCCGACAGGGGTTCGATACCGGACGGCAGCAGGCGGTAGCTGTCCTGCGGCAACGTGGCCAGCATCACGGCGGCTGCCGGTTCATCGTAGATTTCCCTGCCGGTATGGCAGATACCCGCACCGACCGTGCCCACCCAGCCCTGTACGCCGGTCTTTTCACGCAGGCGTTGCAGCAGGTTGTCCAGGTGGCGGGCCAGTGCATCGGTGACATACAGAAAACCGAGATTCGCTTTCACCGGCTCACTGCACAGTTCTGCGAGACAGCGATCGGCAATGACTTCCCAGTCGTCACCCGTGGCACAGGTGGACCTGAACGAGATAGCGGTCATTGACACATTGTACAAGATGAAATCTGCAACGGTATGCCTGCGGCATGAAATATTGCAGACAACCGTCTATTTGAACCTCTGCAGAAACTGCAATACCATGGACGTTTATTTTTCGGGTTGATAGTGAATATGCAATCACGACGTTTTGTCAGCCGGTTGACCGGCAACACGATTGCCCTGGTACTGGCCGGCGGCCGCGGTTCGCGGTTGAAAATGCTGACCGACTGGCGCGCCAAGCCGTCGGTGCCATTCGGTGGCAAGTTCCGGATCATCGACTTTGCCCTCTCTAACTGCCTGAACTCGGGCATTAACCAGATCAGCGTGCTCACGCAGTACAAGTCGCATGCCCTGATTCGTCATATCCAGCGCGGCTGGGATACCTTCCGCGAGGACATGGGCGAGTTCGTCGAAATCATTCCTGCACAACAATGGGTTACGGAGAATTCCTGGTTCACTGGCACGGCGGACGCGGTTTACCAGAGTCTCGATATCATCGCCAGCCATCAGCCCGAGTATGTGCTGGTGCTGGCGGGCGACCACGTCTACCAGATGGACTACGGTGAGATGCTTGCCGCGCATGTCCACCAGGAAGCCGACATTACCATTGCCTGCTTTAACTCGCCGCTGGCCGATGCCAGCGCCTTTGGCGTGATGACCGTCGATGAAAATCACCGCGTTTGCGAATTTCACGAAAAACCGGCGGTGCCGGAACCTCGACCCGATGACCCGGACCATGCACTGGTCAGCATGGGCATCTATATCTTTTCCTACGACTACCTGGAGAACGCGCTGAAACAGGATGCAGCCAGTCCGGATTCCAGCCACGATTTCGGCAAGGACATCATCCCGACCGCACTCGCCAGGGGTCATCGCCTGGTCGCCTACCCGTTCGACCAGCAGGTGCTCGAGTGCAAGGCCTACTGGCGGGATGTCGGCACCCTGGATGCCTATTTCCAGGCCAACATGGAGGTACTGCAGCCGGAGCCGGCCCTGGACCTGTACGGTATGGACTGGCGTATACGCACTTACCAGGAGCAGTTACCGCCGGCGAAATTCATCGCCTCGGCGACCGGCAGCTCGGATATGGGTACCTCGATGGTGAGCGGCGGTTGCGTGATCAACCAGTCTCACCTGAAAAACTCCATGCTGTTTTCCAATGTCCACGTGGGTGCGAACTGCGTGCTGGAAGACGTGCTGGCCCTGCCCGACAGCCGCGTCGAGGACAATGTCCGGCTCAAGCGTGTATTGCTGGATAACGGGTGCCATGTGCCGGCCGGCACGGTGATTGGCGAGGATGCAGAAGAAGACGCCCGGCGCTTTCACCGTACACCCGGCGGCGTGGTCGTGGTCAATCGCGATATGCTCGGGCAGGAACACAAATATATACCGACAGGCGAAATAGACCACACGCTGATATGATCATGCCCGTGCGGCGTCACCTTCCAGGTACTGGTTGATCCGCTCACGGTTGTCCAGCTGCGGGATCCCGGGCGACAGATTGGAATCCCCGGCCGCGATGCCCTGCTCGATCGTCTCCAGATAACGGGCCGCGGTCCTGCCCCAGGTATAGGTCGAGCGCACGCGCTCGATCCCGCGTTGTGCCAGTTCCGCCTGCCGGGCCAGGCATGCCTGCAGGCCGCGTGCGATATCGACGGTATCGAACGGATCGACCAGGATGCCTGAACCATCCTCGAAAATTTCCGACGGGCCGCCATTGCGGGTCGCCGTCACGGCCAGTCCACAGGCCGCCGCCTCGATCGGTGCCAGGCCGAACGGCTCGTAAAACGCCGTCAGGGTGAACACCGAGCCGCGAGCGGCAAAAAAGCGATAGGCGGATGCCAGTGCCTGTTGTGAACGAATGTCGATGAAAGCAACGCGCTCACGCAGGCCGGCCGCGCTGATGCTGTCCAGTATCGGCTGCAGCACGGCCTGTTCACCGGCCGACAGGGTGGAAATGTCGGCAAACGGATCCCTGACCCCGCGGATGAAGATGGCCAGCCTGGCGGCGTCCTGCAGCGCCTTCGATTCGGCATAGGCGCGCGAAATGCCAAGGATGTTCTTTTTCTCGTCCAGCCGGCTGGAGGCGATGATGTATGGTTCATCACCATCGCCGAGCTGCTGCTGCAGGGCGGCGTGGGTCGCGGCATCCAGCGGACCGGCCTGCGTTGTGAAAACCTGGCCGTTGACGCCGGGCGGTATCACGGCAAAACGGGCATCATCCTCGACGTCGATGGCGCCCCGGTAAAGCGGATGGCTGTACTGATCGTAGCGCTCCTGGCGCGTTGAGGTGATGACACGGAATGCAGCAGCCATGCCGAACCGCTCTGCCGCGATACGCTGCGAGAAACAGTATTCCGCTTCCATGGCATCCGCGTTATCCGGCGACATGCCCAGCTTGTCGAGCTTCTGGGCACCGAGTGAATGCCCGGTGAAGGTATAGCCCCGCCCGGTCGCCTTTTTCAGCAGGGCCGCACAGTAACCGGCATCGGCATAGTGGGCGGTGAAGGCGGCCGGCAGTTCTTCGCCGTAGAAGGCAATGATATTGTCGACCCACTCGTCGAGATGCGGCCACAACTGTTCCTTGCGCAGGAAGCCGGCGCCGCCGCAATCGATACGCACGATGCGCGGCCCGCTGCGGTCATCCGTATACCATGCCAGCTGCTCGTCGAAACCCGGCCATTGCGGATCATCGATACGCCGCGTGACGATATCGGTGCGAATACCCCTGGCAGCCAGCGCCATGCAGACTTCCTTGACGTAAACGAGCTGGCCACCGAAATCCGGGTGCTCGGTCAGGCAGGAATCTTTACGGTCGAAATTACCCTGCGGATTCAGGAAGGCGATGTGCACGCGTCTTCAGCCGGCTATGCTGTAGTCGCGGTTGATGATGATATCGGCGCGTTCCCTGTCGGCGGAAATGATTTCGTGCTCGATGACGAGCACCCGGTCGATGAAATCATCGAGTTCGGAGGCATCGCGGTTGCGGCGTTCGCGGTGCTTGCGCGTGTCGCGGTAATCGCGGTCGATGAACACGCGCGACTCGACATGATCCAGCTTGCTGGTGTAGGTCCCCTCTGCGATGGCTACCCTGGCATCCTTCATGTCCAGGATCTCGGTATCGATCCGGTCCTCCTCGTAGATCACCAGCGGCTTTTCGACAGAGGGTTCGTTGTCGATAAAGGCCTCCAGGTGCGCACTCATCAGGTCCAGCCGAACCTCCTGTGGCCCTGCCCAGCTGATGTCCTTGCGCCGGGTGAGGTCGTTGGTCTTTGGCGGATGCAGGAAATAATCATCCTGCTGAAAGATCACGCAGGGGACTTCGGCGACCTCCAGGTGCCTGGCGATCGCAACCGCGATCTCGGATTTTCCGGCCCCGGACTCGCCGGCGACCGTCAACGTATACTTTCCATCGAATGACTGGATGGCTGGCAGGAGTCTGGCGGCAACAGAGATTGCAGCCCGGTGGTGGTGTTCTTCTATGACAATCGTATCGCCCAGCATAATTTCCTCACTTTGCGGCGGAGAATCCTATAGAATTCCGCTGTTTGTCCGATAGTTTCCAAATGGAGATTCTAGCATAGCCGGGCCGTTTTGATGGCTATCCATCAATCCGGCAGGATTGGGCAAGCAGGCAGACTGGCACCGGAATTCGGCATCCATGCACAAGAAAAGCACAGACAGACGCAACTACCCGGCCGAGTGGGATTTGCTGAATCGTGAACTGAAGGCGATCGAGCAGTTCGACACCAACCTGCTCAACGTGGTCGAACGCCTGCGGGAACACCAGCTCGATACGGGTTTCATCCGCGATGACCTGTATGCCGTGCAGTATTTCGATTTTCCCCATCCGGACCACCCGGAGCGCTTCCTCTCGGTACAGTACAACCCGGCCCGCGTGAATCGCCTGAAGATTGATGTCAATGCCCTGCCGCCCGAACGCAACGATGTGGTGAACGAAGGCTGTTTCCTGTGCAGCGGCAATATCGAGTGGCAGCATCGTGGTATTGAGATGGGCTACACCATCGACCTGAACGGCATGCCCTTCACCGTGCTGATGAACGCCTATCCGTTGATGCCGGCACATATTGTCGTAGTAACCGAGGAACATATTCCCCAGGCCTGGGACCTGGGCGATGCGGGCATGAGACAGTTCAGGATCGATGAGGTCGTCGCCAACCTGGCCACCATGGCACAGCGCCTGCCGGGTTACGTCGGCTTTTACAACGGTGACGGGGCCGGCACCTCGGTACCCGCTCATTTCCACTACCAGTTCTTCATGCGTCGCAATGGCGGCGATCGTTTCCCGCTCGAACTCGCACCGGTTCACCAGGTCGCCGATCTGGTAGCCGAGGTCGTGGAATACCCGGTCAGCGCCATGCGCTGGTCCGGCGATAACCGGCAGGAGGTCATTGCACGCGCCGCAGCCTGGATCAATGACTGGCTGCAGGTGAACCTCGAGACGCGCCCGAACCTGTCTGCCAATATCTTCGCCATGGCCGACGATTCCGGCGAACTGCTGCAGGTGTATTTCGTTCCCCGCGACAAGCAGTTGGGACATTCGCCGCGCATGAGCGGCATGATCGGCAGCCTGGAAATTCTCGGCGAGCTGGTCCTGACCACCGCCAGGGAAAAACGTGACCTCGACTGGGGGAAAATCGATTATCGCTCCATTGCGCGTATCCTGTCCTACGTCAACGTCCCGCTCTGATTACCACCCACCCTTGCCAGGGATTTGCTAGACTTGGTAGTGTCAAGGCTACCGGAGAGTTATATGCCCCTAAAATTCCACGCATTTATTGCTGCCCTGCTGCTCACGCTGCCACTCGCCCCGCAGGCGCTTGCCGAAGATGATGATGTCGTCAAGGTGGTCTATCATGCCGATTTTGCCGATCCGCGACGCTTCAGCGCCATGCTGACCAGCATCAACAACATGGTGACCCACTACCAGAACGAGCTGATCGAATACGATGTGCGCATTGTGTTCGTCGCCCACGGCATCCGCTTCCTGACAGGCGACAAGCTGGAGAATACACCGTTTGCCACCGATGCCGCGCTCGACGAGCGTCGTGACAACCTGGCGGGCCGACTGGGCTCGCTGAATACCGTGCAGGACGTCAAACTGGAGTTGTGCGATATCACGCGTTCACAGATCAAGCTGGACGCCGGCAAGCTTGCGGACGGCGTGCAACTGGTTCCGTCGGGCGTGGTACGCATTGCCGAACTCCAGCACGAGGGTTATGCCTACATCAAGATCGAGTAATCCGGACCGGATTGCCACCGCGCGCTGCCCGTCACCCTGATGCTGCTGCTGTTAATATATGTGTCGATCGCACTGGTCTTTTCCTTCCTGTGCTCGGTTGCCGAGGCGGTTATCCTGAGTGTCACCCGGCCGTACATTGAACTCCGGCTGAAGCGGGGTCACCGTTCCGGCAGCCTGCTTGCCGAGATGAAAGCCCGGATCAACGATCCGCTGGCGGCCATCCTCACACTGAATACCATTGCCCATACCATCGGCGCAGCCGGCGCAGGCGCCCAGGCCGCACACGTCTTCGGCAGCGCCTACGTGGGCATTGCCTCGGCCATACTCACCCTGTTGATCCTGATATTTTCCGAGATCATACCCAAGACGCTGGGTGCGCATTACTGGCGGCAACTGGCTCCCGCCACGGCATATGTCCTGCGTGGCCTGGTGTGGTTGCTGTACCCGTTTGTCTTGCTGTCACGTTACCTGACGCGCGGTCTGTCGCATGGTCCGCTGCTGACCGGATTCAAACGCGATGAGTTGGTGGTCATGGCCGAGGTCAGCGAGAAGGAAGGCACGCTTGACGGGCAGGAAACGAGCATCCTGAAAAATCTGCTGCGGCTGCACAGGACACGCGTGATGGACGTGATGACGCCGCGCACCGTGATCTTCTCACTGTCCGAGGAACTGCGCGTCGAGGAATTCTTCTGGAAATACGAAGCCGTGCGCTTTTCCCGCATCCCGCTCTACCGGGACGATCCGGAGCATCTGGACGGTTTTGTACTGCGCAGCGACCTGCTGCTGGCGCAGGCGCGCGGCAACACCGACACACCGCTCTCAACCTACCGGCGCGACATGCCGGTCATCCCCGAGACCAATGATCTGTCACAGGCTTTCGACACCGCGCTGCGCGAGCGCGCACACATCATACTGGTGGTGAATGAATACGGCGGCACAGAGGGTATCGTGACACTCGAGGATATCCTGGAGACCCTGATCGGGCTGGAGATCGTCGACGAGGGCGATGCCGCCACCGATATGCAGGACCACGCGCGCCGTTTGTGGCGCAAGCGCGCACGCCGGATGGGGATCGAGGTGGACGAATAGCGACGCTGTTATTCGGCCTGGAAGCCAAACGCGCGATCGTGCACATAGACCAGCTTGCAGTCATCCAGGTACTTCGCATCGTGGATGCGTCCACTGCGGATGTAGCCGGTGTCGCCCTGGCCGAGAACCAGCGGTTCGCCATCCCTCTCCAGCCCGTTACCGTTGCGGGTGTAGAACTGCACGGCCATCCTGCCCTCGATCACCACGGTCATGTCATCACCCGGATGGGAATGCGGCGGTTCCGCACTGCCCGCCTGCCACTGTTCCAGCATAACCTCCACGCCGTCGGGATTGCCCGGCACGGTGGTCCTGACGGTAAAACCCTCCGGTGTGTCGGGCACGGTGACATGGTTGTCCCAGATGGCGCTGGTGGCCGAGGTCACGCTGTTCTTGCTTGTCGAGTTGTCAGACATTCGATCTCCTGTCGATATGGCGGTTGAAAGCGCCGGTATTGTAGCGCGGGAATCGGGCCGACATAAACGACCGGCTGCGGCCATGACCCTGCGGCATCTGCCCTGCCCCGGACACAACGTCGCCTGGTCTGCCATCCGATCATAACCCCGCATTAGCTGTGTCTTTGACGCGCTTTTCTCCCGGATGGTATCGTCCGGGTCCATCAATAGTGTGAACAGTCATGCCACCAGCCGCAAGAACGCCGACGTTTGAATGACCTGAACCATAAACAATTGCTGCCCAGGGCCGTGGAAGACCTGTCCGCGGCGTCCTATGC
>JABDRC010000058.1 GCA_013041945.1 Halobacteria archaeon | reverse complement strand
GGCGTGTATCCGCCGCCCTGGGCCATGAATCCCGGGATCACGCGGTGAAAAATCGTGCCGTCGTAGAAACCGCTGTCGATGAGCTTCAGAACATGAGCGACCGTGATAGGCGCCTGTTTGCCGTCGAGCTCGAGCTTTATGGACCCTAGCGAGGTCACAATTTCGATGTGTGGATGCGCGGGCACCTTGTCTGCCGCGAATGCCACGGTCGTGCTCAGCGCGAGCAGCAGCGTGATCAGGGTTCTTTTCATGGTCGTTCCGGGTCTGTCGATGAAGCCGAAGGCCGGAAGATACCAGAGCCCGCGGTAGGCGGCCATGCTGCCGGCCGGGCTGCCATAAGTCCTTGCTTGGCCTGGCCCGCGCCCGTATTATCGCAGCCCGCACGAGATCCGGCACCGGCCTGGTCGCGCGCGGCGGAAACTGGTGTATCGGGGCATGGCGCAGTCTGGTAGCGCATCTGCTTTGGGAGCAGAGGGTCGGCGGTTCGAATCCGTCTGCCCCGACCAGGTTCCGGCTTCGGCAGGACGGTCATAGTAGACGCGCCCGTAGCTCAACCGGATAGAGCACCTGCCTTCTAAGCAGGATGTTGCAGGTTCGAGTCCTGCCGGGCGCGCCATTCCGACGCAGTTGCGTCCATTTGGTGAAAGTTTAGTAAAATAGAAAGTTCTTTGGTGGGCGTAGCTCAGTTGGTAGAGCCCCGGGTTGTGATCCCGGTCGTCGTGGGTTCGAGTCCCATCGTCCACCCCATATTTGGTGGTGACCCGTGCTGAAGCGCAGGTTGTCACGACGACCGGAATCGATTATTGG
The DNA here is from genome assembly GCA_013041945.1 of Halobacteria archaeon. Lineage (GTDB taxonomy): Bacteria > Pseudomonadota > Gammaproteobacteria > UBA9214 > UBA9214 > UBA9214. The sequence continues at coordinate 1,817 of JABDRC010000058.1, read as the reverse complement.
TGATCCCGGTCGGGCACAAGTAGTACGCCGGGTAGGCGAGACGGGTCAGGCGAACTTCCGAGCTGGGGTTCGAGTCCCATCGTCCACCCCATTTTTCAGGTGGGGCCTCTAGCTCAGTTGGTAGAGCAGGAGACTCTTAATCTCTTGGTCCGGGGTTCGAGTCCCCGGGGGCCCACCATTTTCTCGGCATTTTCTTCGAGTTACGAGGCAGGGCTCTCCGCGATCGCCTGCAGCCTATCCCAGTCCTGGATTTCCATTCGGCCGCGCGGCGCGTAAATCACGCCTTCCCGTTTCAGTGCGGCCATCTGGCGACAAACGGTCTCTTCGCTCAAGCCGAGGATGCCGGCCATGTCATTGCGCGAGAAAGGCAGCGTGAAGCGGCCATTGCCGTTGTGCTTCTTCGGCGCCACGAGCAGCAGGAAGGATGCAATTTTCGCGGCCGCGCATTTGTGGCCCATTACGAGCATCAACGAGCGGCTGTGTGCCAACTGCGCGTTGACCGCGGCAATCATTCGCAGGGCTATCTCAGGGCGGGCTTTGACGGCGGTGAGCAATGCGCGGTGGCTGACCTTGCAGGCGCTGACGTCTGAGGCGGCGACAGCCGAGTATTCGTAGCAGTCGTCTTCAATGGAATGCAGGCCCACCAGCAGTTTTCCAGGAATGCTCAGGCCGACGATTTGTTCACGGCCTTCAGTCGAATGACAGGAAATTTTAACGAGGCCGCTGCTAACCGAAAACAGGCTTGCGCTGGACTGGCCCTGCGCAAACAGGACGTCTCCGGCACGGAAATTCACTTGCTTTACCGCGTCGGTCACGAGGCAATTGAGTTCTGCGGACGAGAATATGCCGTCATCGTCTTGCAGCTCATTAAACGGGCACTGGCAGTTGGGGCAGGGCATGCTGGCTCCGGAGTCCTCGAAGCCCGATGAAAACACGCACGGGCCGCTCAAGTCGATAGTGATTATCCCGCTGATTTCTCGGTAAATACGTAGCTGAAACTGACATTTGTCAGTATGCCAGATGGTTCATTCCTGCGGCCGCGATCATGCTAAGTGACCGTATCCTGATACGTGTAATCCGCAGCGATTTACGTGGCCGAAACTGACGAATGTCAGTGTCATCAGGCGCAATTTTTTCTAAGGTTAACAAGGTCCAAAGACCCGCCTGTATCGTCAGTGCGAGGCGCTGGATCTGGAATGCATCCAAGCAAGTGGGAGAAAGGCAATGACTACTAGAATGATGCGCTTGCTGCTGTTGGCGGCTGGCGCTTTTTTTATTGTGGGTTGTGATGGCGACGACGGCGCCGCTGGTGCAACCGGTGCGGCCGGCGGTCCTGGCGCGGATGGTTTCTCGTGCTGGGATCTGAACCAGAACGGCGTCGGGGATCTACCTGACGAAGACCTCAACGGAGATGGCGTAGTTGACACTCTTGATTGCCGTGAACCGTTGCCCATGATCGCAGTTGCCGGCAAGCTCTCGTCGGACACTGGTGGCGTACTCGATCGCTTCACCGCTGTATGGTTCGAACCTGCCGCTGGCGGTGCTCGTATAGATGCCGAAGTCGCAGTTGACGGCAGCTACACGATTTCGCTGGATGAAGGCGACTACAACGCCTATGCAAGCCGGCCCGGTTATGAAGACGTGGTGGTTGCTTTCACGGTTACGGATGGCATCGTAAATACGCTTGATATCGTGCTGCCCGAAGTGCCCGACGGCGAGTACATCACGAGTGAACAGTGCGGCTGGTGCCACACGACTCAGTACTCTTCGTTTATTCAGACCGGTCACCCGTTCAAGCTGAACAAGGTTGTCAACGG